>JBGQLM010000120.1:0-12562 GCA_041500085.1 Geobacteraceae bacterium | reverse complement strand
TCCTGCGGCATGGACCCGGCTGAACTGGACTGCCTTATAGTGGCAACCTCGACCCCGGACATGGTACTCCCTGCGACTGCCACCATGGTTCAAAAAAACATCGGCGCAATCAATGCCTACGCCTTTGACATGAACTCTGTCTGCAGCAGCCTGGTCTTCGGGATGGATACGGCAGACAGCCTTATCAAGTCCGGCAAGTGCAAGACTGTTATGGTAATAGGTGCTGATACCTACTCAAGGATCCTCAATTTCAAGGACAAGGGGTCCTGCCCGCTTTTTGGTGATGGAGCAGGTGCCGTGATCTTCCGTGGGACAACCGAACGCAAAGGGATCATCCAGACCCTCATCAAGAGTGACGGTCGCGGATGGGAGCTCATTCAGGTTCCGTCATCGGGCTCAAGAAAACCTGTTACTGCCGAGACAATAGAAAACATGGAAAATACATTTTTCATGGAAGGGAAAAAAGTCTTTATCTTTGCAACCGACATCATCCCGAAAATTATTGAAGACGTCACATCCAAAGCCGGAATCAAGCCTGCGGATCTCGATTTCATAATTCCTCATCAGGCGAATTTACGGATAATCGACCATATTACCAAAAAGACAGGACTGGACAGGGAAAAGTTCCTTCTCAACCTGGATCGTTTCGGAAATACTGCCGCTGCATCCGTTGGTCTTGTTTTGGATGAAAACCGTAGAAACGGAACGATAAAACCCGGCAACCAGGTGCTTATCATGGGTTTCGGCGGAGGTTTGTCCTGGGGCGGGATTCTGGTTAAAGCCTGACAGCAGCCACCCCTTCACCGGCATCGACAGTTGTAAAACCTGCAGATTCAAGCTCTGCCTTGATCATTCCGACAGGGACAGATTTACGCCAACCCGCATGAAAACGGTCTGCCGCAAGGAATATCCCCCCTTCTTCAACTCTCTCCGCGAGGTAGCGTAAAGCCTCCCGGACCAGCCTCTTATCATTCAGGAGCGGTCCACCGATAAGACCGTTACAGAGTACCACATCAAAGCGCCTTCCGGTTTCAAGCCGGGTCCGGATATCTCTGCGGACGAAGCTGATCATACTGCCACCACCTTTTGCCAGAATCGAGTCCACTCTCCGCTGAAACCTGATTTCACGAGCCCTGTCATGGGGAAACCATCCATGCGCAGCTGCGGCCAGCTCCAGAGGCTCAACAGTCTCTCCGACAACCATGCATCTCTCCTGCTTCCACCCCGCCTCCAAAAGCAGCTCTGCCAGCTCATAGCACTGTTCTCCGCTCCCGCAGGCGGCATCAAGGATCTTAACCTCGGCAAGACCAAGCTGGCGTCTGTTTCCCAGCCACTCCTTCAAAAATCCGGTCTGCAGAGGATAACGTCCGAACTCTCCGCCATAGCGGCACGGAACAAGAGCAGAAGCGATGAAAATTCTTCTCAAATCCCCGTCTTCAGCAAGCCTCCTTATAAAGTCGGCAGGATTTGAAGAGTCAGGTGGGTCATTGAAGTTTCCAAGAGCGTCTGGCCATGAGAGCGCAGAAAAGAGCATGAATGCGGGCAGAAACGGCTCATAACGGGTCGAGCGGCGAATCAGATAGCTGAAAGCAGACTGGATTTCACTGATTGGAAGGTACATCTCTGTCTGGCTGCGGATTTCCGGTGTCAGTATCAGCCCGCGGCCCCATTCGGGAGCAGGACAGGTCGAGCAGTATCCCCGGAAGCGCTCCTGAAGACGGGTGCAGTAGCGCTCCAGTATTCTGTCCATGATATTGCCGGGGACAAGAATTCTTGAGACGGTAGCCTCCAGTGCGACAGGGCGCAGGTCTGGTTTCAGGGAAAATGTTTCGGAATCAGGGTATTGGTTCATTCTGTCAGGCATGATAAACTTTGTGCATGGCAAACATCAACAGACTTTACGTGACAATCCTCCTTATCCGCTGCTCCCTGTTCCCGCCCAAAGATGCAGAGCTGAAACTAATTCGCGCGGAAGCCGTCGGAATAACTCGAATTACGGCTGGAGAATATGCAGCAGCTCTATCAGGCTTCAGCAAACTTCTGCGTCCAGACAACAGACTGGAGCTTTTCTTCGAAGGAGCACTCTCGCCGGCCGCGCCATTCCTGCTCTATCGCCTGAAGTCTTCAGGTTTTTCGGGCTGCCGTGCGATAGCGTCATCAGATGGGATATTTCTTACGGCCACGAGATAAAAAAAGGCCGGGTCGCCCCGGCCTTTTCAACTCAGTATCAGAAGAAGCGAAAACTACTCTCTGACGTATATGTCCTGGTCGGTCTTGTCGACCATCCCCATGATATGCATATACTCGTCTTCAATCATGTCATAATGCCCCTGTGTCTCCTTCACCACACGCTCGAAGATCGCCTTTACAAGGGGGTCTACCATGTCCTTCGCAAGAAACGTGTACTGCTCGACTACTGATTTCTCCTCCTTCATTGCAATCTCGAGAGCCTGCTTCTCCATCGTTTCGTCACCGAGAACCTTCATAAGTGCCTTGTAGGTCGGATTATTCGTATCCGGCGGGGTCTTCATGAAACTCTCGACATCGCCAAACTCCTTCCCCTTGAAGTGCTGGAAGAAAGATTTCAAGTGACCTACCTCTTCATTGGCAAGCAGGTCGAAAACCTTTTTCGCGCGCTCGTTTTTTGCTACAGAAGCCGCCTTGCGGTAAAAATCCATGCTGTCCTTCTCACCCTGGATCGCCAGCTTGAGTGCCTGCTCAAGAGAATATTCCTTGCCCATGTGTATCCCCTCCCTGAAAATAAGATTGGTTTTGCTATTAAGTGTACAGGCAATTTAATCCAGTTCAAGGGGAACAACTATTTTTTAAGATCTGAAAATTCTACCAAGCATTCAATGTCCCCGGACCCTGGGAAAAACACTCTTTGCGTTTTCTGTCGTGACATCTGCAACTTCCTCGACTGATACACCTTTGATTTCCGCAACTTTCCTGGCAATATCGACCAGGAAGGCCGGTTCGTTGACCTCGCCGCGATGAGGCTCCGGAGGTATGTCGGGTGAATCTGTTTCCAGAAGCAGGTGCCGGAGAGGGATTTCTTTCACAACCTTCACCGGTCTGACAGCATTTCTCCAGGTCACAGGACCGGCAATCCCTATCCTGAGACCTCGGGCAGTACATTCACGGGCGACTTCCACACTCCCGGAAAATGCGTGCATGACTCCTCGCACAGAGCCGGCAGACTCTTCATCGAGAATTCTGAGAAGATCGTTAAACGCTTTGCGGCAGTGGATAATTACGGGAAGGTCCGCCTTGAGCGCTATCCTCAACTGTAAGCGGAAGACCTCCTGTTGAAGGGAACGGGGAGGGGTTTCTTCGTAGTAATCGAGTCCGATTTCGCCGACAGCTACTATTTCCGGGACAAGCCGCTGCAGGAACTCCGCAGCAGCAGCATTCCATTTGTCCGCATGCATCGGATGTACACCGGGGGCAGCGAATATCCTGCTGTCCGCAGCAACAAGGGATAAGATTCTTTCCCAGGAGTAAGGCTTGATTCCGGGGATGATAAAGCTATCTACACCATAATTTGAAGCAGACGAGAGAATTTCAGAAAGCCTGGGAGAGAATGGGATGTAATCAAGATGGCAGTGGGTATCGATGAACATGGTGTCACAGTTCGGATAAGCCCTTTTTAGCCTTGCGTTCTTCCCGGAACAGATCAAGAGCTAGCAATGCGACGCCGACGCAGATCGCAGAGTCGGCGACATTGAATGCCGGCCAGTGGTGGCTGCGCCAGTAGACATCAAGGAAATCGACCACCTCGCCCATCCTCACCCGATCGATCAGGTTACCGATCGCGCCAGAAAGAATCAGTGAGAGTGAGAATGCGGCAAAGCGCTGTTCATCCTTCAGCTTGCAATAAGCTGTGATAATGGCAATGACCGCAATCAGTGTCGCCAGGATAAAGAAAGGGAGCCGCCAGCTTGCGTCGGAAAGGAAGCTGAAAGCTGCTCCCTTGTTGCGCAGATAGGTGATGCTGAAGAGGCCGTCGACAACCGGGATCGACTGGTACAGCTTCATCGTCCGGTCGATGTAAAGTTTGGTCAGCTGGTCAGCAACCAGAATGATCGGGGCTGTCAGAGCAAGTATTAGATATTTTGCTTTCATATTACTGCGGCCGTGCATTTCGGACAGATCCCCGGATGTTCAGCCACACTCCCCAGTTCCTCACTGTAGCACCAGCAGCGCTCGCACTTGTCTCCGGGCGCGGCATCCACGAAGATCCGCAGACCGGCAACGGCATCGGATACATAAGCGTCGCCTGCGATCTCCGGTACAAGTTCGACTTTCGAAACGATGAAGATGGAAGCAAGCTCGACTGCATACTCATGCAGAAATGTCTGGAGCTCTGGTTCGGCAGTTATGGCGACTCTCGCGTCAAGCGAATGGCCTATAGTCTTTGCGACCCGGGCCGTCTCAAGAGCTTTAGATACTTCGGCTCTGACCTTCATGATCCTGTCCCAGCGTTCGACAAGGGTATCATCCTTCAGCTCCGGTTGAAGAGTTGGATGCTCCGCGAGATGGACGCTGCTTTCATGACTGCCCGGAAGATACTGCCACGCCTCATCGGCGGTGAAGGAGAGCACCGGCGCAATCAGCCGCAGAAGTGTGTCGAGTATGCGATACATGACTGTCTGGGCGCTCAGGCGCTCCAGAGAATCGGCCTTGCTGGTATACATCCGGTCCTTCAGGATATCGAGGTAGAAGGAGCTCATCTCGACCGTGCAGAATCCGTTGACCGCATGATAAAGCACATGGAACTCGTACTCCTTGTAACATGTGAGCACTTTCTCCTTCAGCAGTTCAAGCTGGTGAAGCGCCCAGCGGTCTATCTCCGGCATCTTTGCCGGATCGACAGAGTCCCTTGCCGGATCGAAATCGCTGAGGTTGCCGAGGATATATTTGCAGGTGTTCCTGATGCGGCGGTAGGCTTCGGAGAGCCGGGTAAGAATCTCCTGCGAGATCCTGATATCGTCACGGTAATCCTGCGCCGCAACCCAGAGGCGGAGGATCTCGGCACCGTACTTCTTGATGACCTCTTCAGGAGCCACGACATTGCCGACCGACTTGCTCATCTTGCGTCCCGAACCGTCAACGACAAAGCCGTGGGTGAGAACATTCTTGTAAGGGGCGACTCCACGGGTTCCCACGCTCTCCAGAAGCGAGGAGTGAAACCAGCCGCGGTGCTGATCGCTACCTTCAAGATACATGTCAGCTGGCGAGGAGAGTTTCGGGTTGGATTCGAGCACGGCGGCATGCGATACGCCCGAGTCAAACCAGACATCGAGGATGTCGTTCTCCTTGTTAAAAGAGGCTCCGCCGCACTTCGGACACTTTGTCCCGGCCGGCATCAGTTTTTCCGCACTCCAGTCAAACCAGACATCGGCGCTGTGCTCCTTGAAATGCGCCGCGACATGATCCATGATCTTGCCGTCGGCAATGTACTCCCCGCAGGACTGGCAGGAGAATGCGGTTATCGGAACCCCCCAGGTGCGCTGCCGCGAGATGCACCAGTCCGGACGGTTTTCGATCATACCGTAGATCCTCTCGCGTCCCCATTTCGGTATCCACTCGACCTCATTGATGGAGTCAAGCGACTTCTGCCTCAGATCGTTGGCTTTCATCGAGATGAACCACTGCTCGGTGGCGCGGAAGATAATCGGCTTCTTGCAGCGCCAGCAGTGGGGGTAGGAGTGACTGATACTGGAGACGCCGACCAATGCGCCGACCTCGCTCAGCTTGTCGATCACGCTTTGATTTGCGCTGAAGACAAACTGTCCGCCGAAGAATTCAAGATTCTGGATGTATTTGCCGTGATTATCGACCGGGTTGTAGATGTCCAGACCGAATTTCAGCCCCATCTCGTAGTCGTCCTGCCCGTGGCCCGGAGCTGTATGCACGCAGCCGGTGCCTGCCTCGAGCGTCACATGCTCGCCAAGCAGGATGACCGAATCGCGGTCGTAGAAGGGGTGGCTGCAGTTTTTCCGGTCCAGCAGTGTCGCCTTGAATGTTGCGATAACCGTTCCGGTCAGCCCGTTTGCCTTCAGGAAGGAGTCCTTGAGCCCTTCGGCGACTATCAGCAGGCCCTGCTCCGTCTCTATCGCCACATAGTCGAACTCCGGGTGCAACGATATGGCAAGGTTGGCTGGAATCGTCCAGGGGGTCGTCGTCCAGATGACTACATAAACCTCTTTCCCGGCGAGAGCAGGGAGATCGGCCGAGATATCGTCCTTAAGCCTGAATTTCACGAAGATCGAGGGAGAAGTATGGTCAGCATACTCGACTTCGGCTTCAGCGAGAGCAGTAACGCACGATGAGCACCAGTGCACCGGCTTTCTGCCGCGATAAAGGCCCCCGTTGTGGGCGAACTTGGCCAGCTCGGCAGCAGTCTGGCCTTCATACTCGTAATTCATGGTCAGATACGGATTATCCCAATCGCCGAGAACGCCGAGCCGCCTGAACTCCTCTTTCTGGATGGTGATGAATTTCTCTGCGTACTTACGGCACTCCTTGCGCATCTCAAGCTTGGACATTTCATGCTTCTTTGAGCCTAGATTCTTCTCGACCTGAAGCTCGATCGGGAGTCCGTGACAGTCCCAACCCGGCACGTATGGAGCATTAAACCCCTCCATCCGCTTGCTTTTGAGGATTATATCCTTGAGGATCTTGTTCAGCGCATGTCCGATGTGAATATGCCCGTTTGCGTATGGAGGACCGTCATGCAGGACATACAGCGGCTTATTGCCGCCGGATTCTTCCATCTGCCGGTAAAGCCCATCTGAATCCCACTTCGCCAGCATCTCAGGCTCACGCTGGTTAAGGTTCGCCTTCATGGGGAAGTCGGTCTGCGGCAAATTGAGGGTGTCTTTATAGTCCATGGGGAAAACCTCCAATATTTTCAGAAAGCCTGTTACCAGAACTTACGCTTAATTTCGTCAGGAGTTAAGACGAATTGCGGTCGAGTCGCTAGCGCAAACACCGACAACGGGCTGAGGCTGCATGATAAAGAGTGGTAAAATAGCCGAAACCTATTGAAAAGTCAAGGATAAGGGGTAATTTATTGTGCTGTCTATGGCTTACATGCTATAAGGCGAAAGGTATCCAAAGGATCAGTAATGAGCAATATCGCACACAAGGATTCATACTGGGGCGGGATCGTCAAGTCCATGGGACTGGTTTTCGGCGACATCGGCACCAGCCCGATTTATACCTTGACCGTCATAATAGCCATGACACCGCAGTCGCAGCAGAGCATATACGGGGTAATTTCCCTTATCGTCTGGACGCTGATTACCCTTGTAAGTGTCGAATATGCCTGGCTTGCCATGAGCCTCGGGCGAAAAGGCGAAGGGGGGACGATCGTGCTGAAGGAGATTCTGGTAAAACTCCTGAAGCCGGGCAGACAGCTTGCCTTTGTCGGTTTTCTTTCGTATGTCGGTGTTTGTCTGTTGTTGGGCGACGGAGTCATCACTCCGGCAATCTCTATCCTCTCAGCGGTCGAAGGTCTGGAGCTGATCCCCGGAATGGAGCATATCTCCCAAGGCCTGCTGATAGCCATAGCATCGGCCATAGCCGTCGTTCTCTTTGTCTTTCAGTTCAAAGGAACTGACAAGGTTGCCAAAGCTTTCGGACCGCTTATGGTGATCTGGTTCGTTTCTCTGACACTTTCGGGGCTGTTTTCCATCGCCGATCATCCGGAAATTCTCAAATCGGTAAGCCCCTGGTATGCATTCAGATTCCTTGCCGAAAATGGCCTGTCCGGCTTCTTCATCCTTTCCGAAGTCATACTCTGTGCAACCGGGGGGGAAGCATTGTATGCCGACATGGGACACCTTGGCAGAAAGCCTATCATCCGGGCATGGTACTTCGTCTTTATCGCACTTGTCATAAACTATCTGGGGCAGGGTGCATTCATCGTCACCCACCCAAAAGCGACCAATATCCTTTTCGGAATGGTAAGAAACGAAGTCGAGATCCTCTACATACCATTTCTGATCCTCACTGTAATGGCAACCGTCATAGCATCGCAGGCACTGATCAGCGGCGTGTTTTCAATTGTCTATCAGGGAATAACCACCAGGATCATGCCTCTGATGAAGGTTGACTACACGTCCAGCAACCTCAAATCGCAGATCTACATCGGCTCCGTGAACTGGTTTCTGATGATTCTCGTTATTTTCATCATGCTCCTTTTCAAAAAATCAGAGAATCTTGCTGCAGCATACGGTCTTGCCGTAACAGGAACAATGACAATCACCGGAATAATGATGGTGATGATTTTTGCTCATACGACCAAGAAGTGGAAAGTGCCGATTGCTGTCCTGGTGACCCTGATCGACTTTGCCTTTCTCATAGCGAATCTTAACAAGCTCCCGCATGGCGGCTACTGGTCCATAATACTTGCTGCTATTCCTTTTGCCACCATCCTGGTCTGGACTTATGGCCAGAAAGCCCTCTACAAGGCCTTAAGACCTCTTGATCTGGAGACTTTCCTTATCAGCTACGAACAGATTTTTTCCAAAAACAGAAACATCCCGGGAACCGGGCTCTTCTTCACCAAAGAGTGGAACGTCGTCCCGCCATACGTGATTCACTGCATCATAAGGAGCAACATCATTTACGAGCGGAACGTCTTCATCTCGATTGTCCGGACTGATGACCCGTTCGGGATACAGACAGAGCTCAGGTCCGGAATCGGGCCCGGTCTCGACTCTTTCGAGATACGTACAGGCTATATGGAGATGATAGAAATAGAAAAACTCTTGCTAAAGAACGGAATTACCGAAAAGGTAATTTTCTATGGAATCGAGGAGATATCGACCCTCAATCCGGTCTGGAGGGCGTTTAGTACGATCAAGAAGCTTACGCCCAATTTCGTGCAGTTCAACAAGCTTCCGGCAAGCAAGCTTCAGGGGGTTGTTACCAGGGTGGAAATGTAGGATAATGTATATTCATTCAACCTCATTCAACCGGGTTGAATGAAATCATGCTTCCGATAGGAGGAATTTCATGAGACAGGTAGCTCTTATTCTGGTCTTCGCTCTCCTGGCAGCTGAGTCGGTTTTTGCCGCCTCAGCTTCAACTCGCATCGGTGTTCAGCCGAGAAATGAAGGCTCCTCATCTCTGGACACAACCCCGCCCGTCATCTCGATCAGCAAGCCTCTGATACAGGACAAAAAAGCCAGAACAAAAGATGCATATGTCGTGATATCCGGCAAGGCAGCCGACGCAAGCGGCGTCTCGGCTGTGACCCTCAACAATCACCCGGCAACGCTCGACGAAAGCGGCAATTTCTCTACCGAGCTCCTCCTCAAGCCGGGAGAGAACCAGGTAACTGTGGTTGCCACCGACATTTACCGCAACACCGCTTCGTACAAATTCACCGTTGTCCGGGAAAAAGAAACCGTTGCGGCACAGATCGACAAGACCCCCCCAGTCATCACCCTGATCTCACCTGAGGTCAAACGCGGTGTGAAGATTACATCTCCGGGAGAGTCTCTCCTTGTCACCGGGATTGCAACAAATCAGTCAGGTGTTGCATCCGTGACGGTTAATGGTCAGCCTGCAGCACTGGATGAAAATGGCAATTTTTCCGCTGAACTCCTGCTCAAACCGGGTCTGAACAAAATAAGCGTCACGGCTGTCGATATCTACAAGAACAGCGCGACCGAAAATTTCAGCGTGACCAGAGCGTCCGGCAAAGTAGCCTCGGCAGCGAAGAAAGATCCGGCTGAACAGCCACAGATAGGAAAGAATTATGCCCTGATGATCGGCATAAACCGCTACAAGAATATTGACCCTCTGAAAACCGCCGTCAAGGACACGGAAGAGATGGCAGAGGTCCTTCGTGACGTCTACGGATTTGAGACCCGGATGCTGCTGAACGAAAAAGCAACCGATACTGCCATCTTGAAGGAGCTGAACAATCTCCGCTCCAAGATTACCCCGGCTGACCGGCTGATAATCTATTATGCCGGGCATGGCATCCTCGATAAGGTCACGGATGCCTCCTACTGGCTGCCGTTTGATGCCGAGCTCTCCGATGACACCAACTGGCTGGACACGAAACGGATAACTGACCAGCTGAAGCGGATAACTGCGAAGCAGGTGCTGATCATTGCCGATTCATGCTATTCGGGAGCGATCTCAAGGGATATCAAGTCTGATCTTTTGGGAGGAGAAACACGGGACAACTACCTGAAAAAGCTACAGGAGAGGCCATCACGGGTCCTGATTGCATCCGGCGGGAATGAGCCGGTTGCCGACTCCGGAGGCAACGGGCACTCGATATTCGCAGAGGTTCTCCTTAATGCCCTGAAAAATCCGGACCGCCCGGTATTCACTGCCGGCGAGCTGCTTACCAACAAAGTCCGTGAAGCGGTCGCCGGAAGGGCCGAGCAGACGCCCGAGTACAAGATAATCCGCAACTCGGGCCACGACAGCGGCGATTTCATCTTTATCAAGAAATAGGCTCATGAAACGAATTATCTTAGCTCTGTCCCTTATGCTGGCTCTTCCTGTAACCCTGCCAGCCGCCGAGGTCATCAATCTCAAGGTCGGCCAGAGCGGTGACAAAGGCTTTGCCACGTACGATCTCGCCGGGAAGGTCGGAGAACGCGAAGCGGAAGTCTTTGTCATTTTGACTGTCAATGGCGATAAATACACTGCTGACAAACTGACCCTTACCGGCGACTTAGGCAAGAAAGTCAAGACCGGCGTCGGCAGAAGGATCGTCTGGGATATCCTCGCCGACATACCGACCGGCTTTGACGGTGAGGTCGTCTGGAATGTTGACACCGTCAGTGACAGCGTGGCGGCTGTTGGAACTGACCCCTTAAAATCCTCGCTTCCGAAGGCTTCAAGTGACTCTCCTTTTGAATTCAGTGAACTGGTTGCCCGTGACAAAAATACCGGCCTGCTCTGGCTGCGTGAAGTCTCGAAAGATGGTAATGGGGTAAATTTCTACAAAGCAAGAGGAGTTGCCACTAAACTTGGAAATTCTGTTTATGCCGGCTGCTCCGACTGGAATCTTCCGATGGCAGACGATTTAAGTAAAATCGTCAAATATGCGCTTGAAGCCGGTTATAAGGGGGAAAAAAGTAAGGGCTATCCGGCAGACTATTTTAATGCCATCGGTTTCAAGGGAGTAGCTAACGACTACTACTGGTCTGCAGCCGGAAAAGACGGTACTTTGGGAAACACTTATGCACGATTAGCTGTGGACATTGAAGATGGCATTCCATCTATGAAATCAATTAATGATTACTTTCAGTTCTGGCCAGTCTGCAAGCCCGACTGATGCTTTTTTTAAGCGTTGCAAACCACCTCACTCTAAACGGCATGTAACCATATGAAATGTATAGTTTGCACCTTATTTATAATTCTCTCACTCCCAGCCACCCTTCTTGCTGCCGACGTCATCAACCTCAAAGTCGGCCAGAGTGGCGACAAAGGCTTTGCTACGTACGATCTCACCGGCAAGATCGGTGAACGCGAGGCTGAAGTCGTTGTTACATTGACGATTAACGGAGAGAAATATGGCTCCGACAAGCTGACACTGAATGGCGATTTCGGCAAGAAAGTAAAAACTGGCGTCGGTAGACGGATCATCTGGGATATCCTTACTGACATGCCGACCGGTTTTGATGGTGAAGTCATCTGGGATGTTGACACTGCTAACAACCTTACCGCGGTAGCAGGAACTGAGCCCAGGAAATCCTCACCTCCGCAGACTTCGAGCGATTCTCCCTTCGAGTTCGGCGAACTGGCCGCCCGCGACAGGAATACCGGCCTGCTCTGGCTGCGTGAAGTCTCCAAAGATGGCAATGGAGTCAATTTCGAAAAAGCCAGAGGGGCAGCGATTAAACTTGCCGCCATAAGATTTGCCGGTTGCACCGACTGGCGGCTTCCCGGCGCAGATGAAGTTGCAAAGATAGTCACATATGCAGTTGAAGCAGACTATAAAGGGAAGAAAAGCAAGGGGTATCCGGCGGATTACTTCAACGCTATCGGTTTCAAAGGAGTGGCAAACGATTACTACTGGACCGCACTCGCCAATGTCGGCACCGGACCTGTACATACCCTCAGAACTGCCGTAGATCTGGAAGATGGGATCGGATCCAACAAGGAAATTAAAGACTATCTGCAGTACTGGCCAGTCTGCAAGCCCAACTGAGACTGCTCCAGCAAAGTCGCGAGCATCTCGACCCGCGGCATCGCAATCCCTTTCTCCACAGCAAATTTGAGCGGCGTCCTGAAAATAGAGCCGATCTCAAGCTCCCGCCCCTCTTCGCGGTCGATCTGCATCGACGGCTTGTACTCCCCCATGTTGTCCGTAAATTCGATCATGCTGTCCGCAAACTTCTCGGATATGTCGGAGTTGAGCCCTTGACCATTGCCTGCCTGTCAATCGGCTTTGAATTTTGACCCACCATCGGCGTCCAATTTTGACCCACCCCAGGTAGTAGTTTTCAGTTATTTATCCTCGTTCTGATTCTCCAACTTTCGTTCCCGGTTTCGATTATTTCGCAGTGATGTGTCACCC
>JBGQLM010000119.1:0-12714 GCA_041500085.1 Geobacteraceae bacterium | reverse complement strand
ATGCGGGTAGCAGAGGAGTCCGGGGAAGGGTCGCCTGGAAAGGTCCTGGGATTCTACCTCGGCTCACTGGCGTCCGTGGTCCTGGCGATGCAGACCAAGGAGAACGCCTTCACCCTCCCTTTCGCCATCGCCCTTTACGAGGGGATGTTCTTTCGGGGGAGCTTCTGGAAAAGGGCCATGCGCCTCATCCCGTTTT
Organism: Geobacteraceae bacterium; assembly: GCA_041500085.1. Taxonomy (GTDB): domain Bacteria; phylum Desulfobacterota; class Desulfuromonadia; order Geobacterales; family DSM-12255; genus VEOV01. The sequence continues at coordinate 12,518 of JBGQLM010000119.1, read as the reverse complement.
TCGCCACCATGCTCATCATACCGCTGAGCATGCTCGACATGCACAAGCCCATGGGCGATGTCATCTCCGATGTGAGCGAGGTGACGCAGCACAAGGCGCCCGTAACGCGATTGGAATACCTGTACACACAGTTTCGGGTCATTGTCACGTATCTGCGGCTGCTGGTTTTCCCGGTCAACCAGAACCTGGACTACGACTACCCTCTCTACCACTCCCTGTTCGATCCGCCGGTGTTTGCTTCCTTCCTGTTTCTGATGGCGCTTGCGGGGCTGGCGGTCTGTCTCACCTACCGTTCAACGTTCGGGGTTCAATGTTCAACGTTAGAAACCCGAAACTCGAAACTCGAAACTAGAAACCCGCGGTCTGGTGTCTTGCGCCTGATTGCCTTCGGCATTTTCTGGTTCTTCCTGACACTGGCGGTGGAATCGAGCATCATTCCCATCACCGATGTCATCTATGAGCACCGGGTTTACCTCCCTGCCGCCGGAGCCTTTATTGCGACGGCAGCGCTGCTGGTGACACTTGCCGGGCGGTATCAGGGGAAAATCGGCAGGAAGGCAGCTCTCGCTGCCGCTGTACTGGTGGTCGCACTGCTCGGGGCCGCGACCTTCCAGCGCAACAGGGTGTGGGGCGCCGGCGTGACCCTCTGGGATGACGTGGTCAAAAAGTCACCGCGCAAAGTGAGGGGATACAATAACCTGGGAGCGGCGCTTTCTGATGCGGGTCGAAAAGACGAGGCCGTCGCGACTCTTAAACAGGCTATCGCCATCGACTCCGAACATCCGGAGGCATATTACAACCTGGGCAGGCTCTTACTCTTTTACCCGGACCGGATTGAGTCTGCCATGGCCATGCTGAAGAGGTCCATCGAACTCAAGCAGAACTATTATGATGCTTATGTGAACCTTGCAGCGGCTTACAATAGAGCCGGCCAGCCTGGAGATGCCGTCACGCTGCTGGAAACCATCATGATCAAAGATGCCGACAATTTCGCTGACCGTCCTGACGCGCACTTCAATCTTGGGGTGGCATATTCCCTCGTGGGGAATGTCAGAGGGGCCGCGCGGGAAGCGATGCTTCTGGGGCAGCTTGATCCCCGGCTGGCCGGGCAGCTTGAGCAGTACATAATGCAAAGAAAATAGCGGTGCATGAGCGTGTAAGACCGTACGAGCGCACGTTATAAATAGTTCCTATGCGCTGATTGTAAGCACTCCTTGGAATGGAGGATACCTGCTGCCATGAAAAATGCCGTTTCCCGTATCGTGGTCATAGTCGCTGCGCTCCTGCTGACATCGATTCCCTCATTCGCCGACGATGCCGGCTACCCCATCTCGATCTCTACCGTACTGGGAATCTATATCCCGGCCGCTAAAAGTAATGTTATTAAAACAGGCCTGATGGGAGGTCTGAAGGTTGATACCCTCTATACCGATTTTTTTGGCATAGAGGGAGATATCGGTTTCCTGTCGACAAGTACAGACAACGGCACTGCGAATGCTCTCCTGGTCAGTCTGCAGACCGTTTATCCTTTTCTGGTTCGGCGGAATCTGACTCCGTTTGCGACCTTAGGCGTTGGAGGGATCATTTTCACAGACATGGAGAAGCATGAGAGCAGTCCTACGCTGAATGTGGGCGTCGGCGTGAAATATTTCCTCACGGACAATCTGGCTCTCAGGGGGGATCTACGGGATGTCATGACCGTAAGTAATGCGAACAACAATCTTGAAATAACCGTGGGGGTGAGTTATCTCATTGGCGCCGGGAAAAGGCGGGCCGTGTCACCCTGAAGGATTGAGCTGTTCAGCTTGTCGCTCCTTTGCGCGAAACCGATAGTTTCTCATCCGGAGTTTCCGGATGGAAACAAATAACCGGATGGATAAAATGTGCGCGTATCGATCCTGATCATCAACTGGAACGGACTGGAACATCTCGAGACCTGCCTGGAGAGCCTGAAGGCTCAGTCTTTCCAGGATTTTGAGGTGGTCATGGTCGATAATGGCTCCATCGACGGTTCGATGGAGTTTATTCGGGACCGCTACCCCTGGGTTAAGCTGGTCCCGCTGTCGAGAAACACCGGCTTCGCCACCGGCAACAACGTGGGGCTGGCCCATGCCTCGGGCGAATACATTGTCACCCTGAACAACGATACGCGGGCGGACCCGAAATGGCTGGCTGCCCTGGTTAAGGTCGCCGATGCCAACCCGCGGGCGGGGATGATAGGGAGCAGGATCTGTTCATTTGAAGACCCCGATGTTATCGACTCTCTCGGGCATGGCGTCTGTCGCGATGGGATGTCTCGCGGGAGGTTCCGCCTTCGACGTTATTCGACCATGACCATGGAGGAGGTGGAAGAGATTATCTTCCCGAGTGCCTGCGTATGCCTGTACCGGCGGGCAATGCTCGATGAAGTCGGTTTTTTTGACGACGATTACTTTGCCTATGCCGAAGATACCGACCTCGGGTTGCGGGGACGCCTGGCTGGATGGGGAGCGCTGCTGGCGACGCAGGCGATCGTCTACCACAAGTATTCCCGGACCGGCGGGGTATTTTCCCCGTTCAAGCTCTACCTGGTGGAGAGGAACCATTACTGGGTGGCGCTCAAGACATTTCCTCTGCGCATGATGGTGCTGGTCCCTCTGTTCACCATGGTCCGCTATGCGGAACAGGTTGCCGCGGTTGTCAGCGGCAGCGGCTCGGGGGGGGAATTCCTGGCCAGCGGCTCCAGGTGGGCATGTGTAAAAGCTATCATGAAAGGGACTTGGGATGCCTTCACGGGCATCCCGCGCATGCTCAAAAAGAGGGGACAGGTAATGCGCACCAGGAAAATCACGGCGGGTGAAATGGCACGGTTGCTGAAATGCTACCGCCTCAGCTTCAAGGAACTGCTGGACAGGTGAGGCGGGGAACTGCCCAACTGAGTTCACGGATTACAACAGAAGGAGGAACATAGATGATGAACAGATTGTGGATAAAAATTGCACTTTGCGTCCTGGCGCTGACCTTTTTCGGCAGCACCGCTTTTGCGGCGGAGACGAAGAGCGTAGAGAAAGGGTCTGCTCCCGGGAAAAAGTCTGCGAGCAAGGAGGGAGTAACAGGGAGTGAGTCAAAACCCGTGGACGCCGCGACGAAACCGGTGGACATCAACTCGGCGACAAAGGACCAACTGATGATTACTCTCGGCGTAGATGAAGGCTATGCTAAAAAAATCATCGAAGGGCGCCCCTACCAGATAAAGACCCAACTCAGATCGAGGGGCATACTCCCTCCCGAGATATTTTACGATATCAAGGACAGGATAGTCGTGAAAATTGACGACAAGCAACAAAAGAGCAAGGCTAAAAAATAGCTGTGATGAGTCATCAGTTGTGGGTATTGTTTTTATATTGATTCAACTTTATGCCATAAAAAATGTGGAGTGGAAATGAAACGGTTCAGCTCGATACTATTAATCTGTCTTTGCCTTGTTGCCGCTGTTTTTCTGGCGGGGTGCAGCGCGGAAGACGCCGGGGAAGAGGCCTACAAAAAGGGAGATTTTACGACGGCCATGGCCAAGTTTTCTGCGAAAGACACGCCCAAGAGTGCCTTTTACCAAGGCCTTATGCTTTTCAAGGGGGAGGGAGTCGCTCAGAACGTGGCTGAGGCTGCACGGTTGTTTCGCAAGGCAGCCGACCAGGGATACGCTGATGCCCAGTTCAATCTCGGATCCATGTACGGCAAAGGCCAGGGTGTTCCTCAGGACAAACAGGCTGCGCTCGAATGGTACATGAAAGCTGCAGCCCAGGGAAATGCCTTTGCACAGTTCAATATCGGCCTGATGTACCTCAATGGCGACGGGGTCAGACAGGACAAGGAAGCGGCGATGTCCTGGATTCGCAAGTCGGCGGATAAGGGGAATGAACGGGCCAAAGAGGCTTTGCAGGTCCTCTCGACGAAATGACGAATACGGACGGCTTCGTAAGGAGCATATCATGAGAATACCGATTCTGGCTGGTGCGGCTTTACTCGTTTCTCTCTCCATTGCGCCGGCTCTGACGGCTCAAGCAGGTTTCGACCAGGCGGAAAAGGCCTACATGCATGGTGACTTTGCGACTGCCCTTCAGGAGTACAAGGCTGACGGAAGCCCCCACTCCCTCAACAATATCGGCCTTATGTACTACAAAGGTGAAGGGGTTACACCGGACAAACGGGAGGCTCTGCAGTGGTTTCGCAAGTCTGCCGAGCAGGGGAATGCGGATGCGCAGCACAACCTTGGTCTCATGTACGAGGAAGGAGAAGGGGTTGAACAGAACCTGGACGAGGCAGTAAATTGGCATCGCAAGGCTGCCGAGCAGGGGAATGCGGATGCGCAGCACAGCCTTGATCTTATCTACCGGAGGAACGAGGGGCTTACGGCGCGCTGGTTCAGGAATGATGCCGAACGAGGTCATGCCCAGGCCCAGTACAACCTGGGGGAGCTCTATTATTCAGGACAGGACGTAAGGCAGGACAAGCGGGAAGCTGCAAAATGGCTCCAGAGGGCAGCGGTACAGGGGCACATGCAGGCCCAGTACAAACTTGGGCTGATGCTCTGCACCGGTGATGGAATAGAAAAGGATGCAGTGGAGGGAGCGCAGTGGCTTCTCATGGCGGCCGAAAAAGATGACGTAGAAGCCCAATACCTGCTCGGCCAATATTACCTGAAAGGAGCGGGGCTCAGGCATGACCCCGCGAAGGCGCTTGTGTGGCTGCGCAAGGCCGCACAAAACGGGCACGCAAGGGCGAAGGAGGCCCTGAAAAAGCTGGGGGATGCGGTGCCATGAATGACGCGACAGCGGCAAAAGTGTTGAAAGTTGAGAGATGAAAAATTTCTTCAGTGAAAAGATAGTACCCCACGCTGTCCCTGCCGGAATTCTGTTCGTTTTTACCTTTACTGTTTACATGCGTACCCTGGGACATGATTTCCAGCTTTTCTGGGATGACGCCAAATACGTCACCAGCAACGAAGTCGTACAAGGATTTACTCTCGAACACCTGAAGGGCGCGTTTACCGGTTATTATGTCGGCAACTACGCGCCGGTGCAGATCATCTCCTACATGGCCGACAATGCAGTGTGGGGTATGAGGGCGTCGGGTTTTTTCCTGACGAACATTCTTCTCCACTTAGGCAATGGTCTCCTCTTCTACGTCATCCTCATCCGGCTCGGATGGCGCAGGCTCTGGGCCTTTCTCTCCGCCTTCGTCTTTCTCCTCCATCCGGTCCAGGTCGAATCGGTTGCCTGGATTTCGGAGCGGAAAAACCTGCTGGCGATGTTCTTTTGTCTCCTGGCGTTCGCCTTGTACCTGTCGTATCGGGAGAAGGGGTGGGAAGAGGGGAAAAGGGCATACCTCTCCAGTTTCACTTCCTTTCTCCTTGCCCTGCTGGCCAAGTCGGTCGCAGTCATCTTTCCCCTCCAGATCCTCCTCTACGATCTCTGCTACCCGGAAAGAAGGGAGCGCGGCCGATGGCTGACCGACAAGATTCCCTTTTTATGCGCCGCTGCCGTCATTGCCTGGATTGCGATGCGGAGCCAGTTGCCGGGCGAGGCGCCGGGAATGGGAGGAGGGCGCACTTCCTACCATGGCGGAAGCCCTTACGCGACATTTTTAACGATGCTGACGGTCCTGGCTCGGTATGTGAAACTCCTGGTATGGCCGTCAGGCCTCAGCGCGGTGTACGATCCGCCGATAAAAACCGGGATTGATGGGGCGGTGGCTGCGGGCGGGTTTCTCTTTGTCCTGCTGATGGCGGGGGGGGTGCTGCTGTTTCGCCGGCGCCGCAGGCTTTTTTTCTGGTACGCGCTTTTTTTCGTCGGATTGCTGCCGGTCTCCCAGGTTGTCCCGATCATCACGCTGATGAACGATCGCTATCTCTATTTCCCGATGCTCGGCGCCGCCGCATGTTTTGGCGGCCTGGCGTCCTGTTGCGATGCCTGTTCCGGGGCACGACGCGCCATTGCACTGGCGGCGGCCGGCCTGTTCCTCGTCGCCCTTCCCTGCCTCTCCTTTGCACGGGCAGGGGTATGGAAGAATGATCTCACCCTCTGGAGCGATGCGGCCGAAAAAACGTCGGGCAGCGCCATTGCAGTATACGGCCTGGCCCAGGCGCTGCAGAACTCCGGGGATCTGGACGCCGCACTTCCGGTTTACCTCCGGGTCCTGGCAATCGATCCGCGCCATATGGATACCTTGAACAATCTCGGGGCGCTCTATCGCGCCAAAAACCTGCCGCTCAAGGGGCGCCCCTACCTGCTCGACCTTACCCGCTACTACCCGGCATATGCCAAGGGTTTTCTAGCTCTCGGCCTGAACTATGATCTTACCGGTGATCTCGGGGAAGCGGAAAAGGCCTTCCGGAGGGCGCTGGCGTTGCAACCCCGGTCGAAAGAGGTCTTGTTGGATCTGGCCCGGATATCCTACAAGACAAAGAGGCTCGACGCAGCCCGGAACTATCTTCGGGATGCGGCCGCCTTTGGCGGCACAAATGCGGATATCGAGTACAACCGGGCATGTATTGAAGCGCTGACCGGCCACCACCGCGAGTCATTGCAGTTTCTGGAGTCCGCTTTCCGGCTGGGGTTCAGAAACAGGGAGAACGTCGAAAAAGACAGCGATCTTGCAGCCATTCGCTCCCTGCCCGATTTTCAGCGGCTGGTGAGTTCGTATTTCGGTGAAGGGGGCGGACAAACGCATTGACGCTTGCCAACCGAATTTGCTATCATTAATCCTAAAAACGGCACTTGACTCACCACTAAGACACTAAGGACACGAAGTTTAATCAGAAAAACAAATGCATATTCCGAATCGTTCAAAATTATGATTCACCCGTTTGGTGCATGCCGATTTTTTTGCTGCTATTTGTTTTCTTAGTGATCTTAGTGGCTTAGTGGTGATTAACTGCTTTTTGTAGGTTAATAGAACGTTGGAGCGTTCGGCGCAGGTGACTGTCGATGCGGCGCAGCGGACTACATTGGAAGAGTGGAAAAGGGCGGAGGGTGAAATGTCAGTTGTTGAACCTTTCGCCTTTTTTTGTTCCGGGATTAGCTCATCTGACCGGACGGATCACGAGATTTATTGAGCGATATGACCAAAACCTGGACCAGATACCTGCCGTCTTTTATCCGGCAAAAGCTCGAAGGGCGACTTGACTTGCAGAAGGCCATCGGAAACACCGGCTGGATGTTGGGCGACACGATTTTTCGTTCGGGAGTCGGGCTTCTGGTTGGCATCTGGATAGCGCGCTACTTGGGGCCGTCGCTTTACGGTGCATTCAGTTATGCAGTTGCATTTACAATGCTGTTTTCTCCCGTTGCAATGCTCGGCCTGGACGAGATCGCAATACGAAAATTAGTACAGGATCCCTCGAGCCGGGATGAGGTTCTCGGCTCCTCCTTTTTCCTGATGATCGTTGGCGGGGTGGTAGTTTTCGGACTGGCAACGGCAGGTATTTTTCTCATTCGCCCGACCGATACCCTGACGCACTGGCTGGTGGGGATAACGGCCGCGGGATCTATTTTTCAGGCGTTTATCGCCATCGAGTTCTGGTTCGAGTCACTGCTCCAGTGGAAATTTACGGTTTACGCAAAAAATATAGCCTTCCTGTTCATAAGCATCATCAAGATAGGATTAATCTTGATGCATGCGCCGCTTATTGCCTTTGCCTGGGCAGGACTCGCAGAGATCGCCATAGGGTCGGCGGGGCTTGTCATTGTCTACCAGGTCAATGGCTATAGGATTGCGACCTGGCTCTTCAGCCATGCCATGGCCGGGAAACTGCTGAAGGACAGTTGGCCCCTGATATTTTCCACGTTCCTGACGATGGTGTATCTGAAAATCGACCAGGTTATGATTGGCACTATGGCGGGAAACGAGGAGCTCGGGGTATATTCCGCGGCCGTGCGCCTCTCAGAGGCATGGAATTTCATCCCCGTGGCGATTTGTAGCTCCGTTTTCCCCGCCATTGTGGCAGCCGAAACAACCGACGAGGACCTTTGTTATGAACGGATGCAAAAGCTCTATAACCTGATGGCATTGATTGCCTATTGCATTGCCGTTCCCGGTATGCTTCTTTCCGACAGGATTGTGGATATACTGTTTAGCACTGCTTACGCAAAGACCGGCCCACTGCTATCCGTCCTTGTCTGGACAATGCTTTTCACGAACCTCACTGTAGCCCGCAATATCTTCATGGTCGCCAAAAACTGGCTGAGAATCAACCTGGTCTCCACGCTGCTTGGGTGCATAATGAATGTTGTGCTGAACTATTTTCTTATACCTGTTTATGGCGCCATGGGAGCAATTATTGCGTCGCTGATTTCCTACTGGTTTGCAGTTCATGGGACATGTTTCTTATTCAAGCCTCTGCGCAAAACCGGGTGGATGCTGACAAAGGCGATGATTTATCCCAAAGTATGGTAATAACATGGTCATAGATAAAAAGACCCCTCATCGAGTCTAACAGTGCAAATCAAGCCTCTTCAGACATCTCGAATCCATAGCGCATCCGATTTGGATGCCTTCCGCGACGCATGGCGCGATTTGGCCGCCGACGCGCCGATGCGATCACCGGAATGGCTGCTTGAGTGGTGGCGGTACTATGCCGCGCCGGACGACGAACTATGCGTGTTGCTCTTCCACGAACCCGGAGGGCCGCTCGTCGGCTTGGCTCCAATTTACATCCAGTCCGTGGGAAAACGCGCAACTGTACGGCTTCTCGGTTCGGGTGACGCCTGCACCAACCATACAACCTGGCTGGCCGCCGCCGGGTGGGAAACTCGCGTGGGCGTAGAAGTGGCCCATTTCCTGCTCGATTACAAGCCGGGCTGGGACCGCGTGCTGTTCGAATCGGTCGACGCCGATGACCTGGCCATCAATACTACGGTGGCGAGCCTGGTGGAAAACGGTTGCCTTCTGCGCAAGACGCCGCTCCTCAACTGTTGGAAAATAACGCTTCCGTCGACGTGGGATGACTACTTGATGATGCTCTCCAGAACGCATCGCAATCGTTGCCGTAAGCAGCAGCGTGAGTTCTTCGAGTCGGGACGAGTCCAACTGCGCCAGGTGATAAGCGAAGCGGATTTCTCTGAGGGTTTCGAGATAATGCTGAAACTCCATGCCGCCCGCTGGGGCGAAGCGACAAAACCGGAAGGCGTCTTCAGCGACCAAAGGTTTCGTGCGTTTCACGAAACAGTTGCCCGGGAGCTGCTGGCGCGAAAGCAATTGCGACTTGCCTGGCTGGAGTGCGATGGAGAGCCCGTCGCGGTAGAGTACCAATTCGTTGACGAGAAAGCGGTCTATGCATACCAGGCGGGAATGGACCCGTCGGTGAGCGAGTTTCCCGCGGGCAATCTTTCCATAATGGCTGCAATCCAGTTCGCGATTGCGCAAGGTTGCGAATCATTCGACCTGTCGCGCGGCGATGAGCCATACAAGGCCAATTGGCGGGCCACCCCCACGGCTTGTCACGATATCCGCATTTGGCCGGACCGAATCTCGGGGCGCATGGAGCACGCTGTGTGGGGTGCGCGCAACCTGGCTGCGCGCGTGCGCAAACAGGCTGAACAGTGGCTTAAGGCCAGGATCCCACGTCCACTCATAGATGCAGGGCTGCGCATGCTTCACGTTGCGGATGGGAAGCGCAGGCTTCCCCCCTCCTAACTCCGTCCGCAAGGGGGCGTGGATAATTTTGGCAACAGGATTGAAGATAAGCACTAATCAGATTTGAGAACTTTTGACGCGGACAATTTTCAATGACTGAACTCATCATCGCAGAAGAACATGGCCAGCTCTACGATTTGTGGCTCGAACGCGGCGACCGTAACCTTTCGGTTTGTCATCTGGATTTTCATTGTGACATGCGTGGCCTGTTAATTGACCGCCGCCTCGGGCGGGCACGTTTTGTCTGGCAGAACATTCCGTATATTCGTTGGCTCGACTCCGGTAGTTTTCTCTCGTACGCAGTGATGAACGGGATCGTGACAAAGCTGCGCTGGGTGCACGACGACTTTGGGGGGCGCACGTATGATGACCTGTACTGCGTGAAATATGAGACGGACTTTACCTCTCTCCCGTATCTTCTGATGGGCAAGCAACGGTGGGTGCCGGTAACCTATGCAGAACAGACGTTTGCCGATTGGGGCGGACTACAGCCAGGCGAGCTTCTGGATATTGACTGGGACGCCATAGCGTTTGTTGATTACGACGAGAAGCATATCCGCCGCTTGATGGCAGAAATTCTGGCGCGTGACTTTAAACCGGAGACTGTTTTCGTGGCCCGTTCGCCGGGATATAGCCATCCCGACCTGGACCTGTTTGATGAATTCGTGGCCGGACTGGAAAATAAATTTAATGTGCAGGCCGTTCGTCTGCCGATTTATCAATCTTCCCCGCCGCACCTGTCCGTATTTTGGAACTTTTACCGCAGAGTGGAACAGCGTATATTGAAGCAGATGCGCAAGCTGGGCATCTATTGAATTCCGGAGTTTCCGGATGGAAACTAATTGGAAAAATTTTCGTGTTGCCAGGCGGGAGCCATCGTCATAGTATGGCAGATATCAATTAATTCATTGTTGGCAGAGGTGGCGGATGAGTAACGTTCATAAGAACCCATGCATTGCATGCACTTTTACCTGTTGTACACTCGGAGGTTCGTGCGGTCTCATGCTAACGAAAGACGAGTTCGAAAAGCATTTCAAAAGTCACGCGGAAGGACTTTTGGTTAGAGTGTCTAAAAAAATTGTTATCGTTTCCTCGAAGGAAGGGCGCGTATGCCCGCACTTGGAAAACGGTGGCTGTCGAATTTATCAAGACAGGCCGATTGATTGCCGGCTCTATCCGTACCAAATGAGACCTGTTCATGAGAAAAGAAAAAAAGCCAAGATTGAATTTAATACGAGATCTGACTGCCCACAAAAGAAGAGCTTGTTTTTGTTAATGCCGGAAGCCGAAGTACGGGCACTTGTTATGGCGTTTGGTAAAAAAGTATACGGAGAAAATAAGAAGATCATAGTTCAGCAATATGAGAAGAAATTGGTTTCACGGTTGCGAAATTTGATTGAGACAGTAATCGGGCGATCGTTTTAGAAACCTAACAGGCCTTTAAAAAACTATTTTGGAGGATCACGTTGATCAATTTTAAAAAGACGGTCAAATCATTCCCCAGATAACCCTTTATACCGGGAGCATCACGTATGGCCTTTGCCAGAGGAATCAAAACTGCCTTATCTCTACTGCGTAAGCGGGACTGGCGTGAATTTATTGTCCGTGTGCGTGTTGCCTTGGGGCAAATAGATCTGAAACTGGATTCCAGGGAGGAGTCCGAACGTACCCATTTTTACTCTGATTCCGGGGGCTCAGAGCTGGATAAAGTAATGGCTGCTTTTAATTTACGTTCCGATGACGCTATCATAGATTTTGGGTGCGGCAAGGGGGGGGCGCTGATTACCCTTGCCAAGTATCCTTTCTCGAAAATAACAGGGGTGGAGATATCCGCCGAGCTGGTCGATATCGCCAGAAACAACCTGAGAAAACTGCATATCGACAATGTCACCGTAGTATGTTGCGATGCGGCTGATTTTACGGAATTGGATGATTATACCTATGTTTATTTCTTTAATCCATTTCCCTGCATCGTTATGAAATCAGTAATTGACAATATCAAAATGTCTCTTGCCAGAAATCGCAGAAAAGTGACCATCATCTACTTAAATCCGGATTGCCATGACGTTATTGTAGCTGATTCGCCATTTGTCAAGCAAACGGAATTTTATCACACCATGCATAAATACTATATTTATTCTAACAAGCAACGATAACCGGAGTTACTCTGTTGTTCATATCGGTTTTTTTACCATTCACATGCCTTTTTTTGCTTGCAATGACTTTTCGGAGAAAAAAATACTGTCCGAGGAGTTCGATTCTATCGGCAGCTATAGCATGGAGGATACTGCTAACCGCAATTACTGAACTGCTTAGTTTGTATAAATTGCTGAATTACGCCTATCTATCTCTTTCGTGGAGTGTAGCCGCATGTCTTGCCACTGCAGTTTGTTTAAAATCTAACTATCGTATGTTGATTGCAGAGTTGCATTGAAGGAATCGTAATGTCCAGCGTGGCCTACAAATCGGCACAATTCGCCTACCATGGACTCGTCAAGCTGAAAAACCGGCTTCTCAACAAGCTCGACCCGCCGGTGGTGATTCTGATCTACCACCGGGTCACAACCTTGCCACTGGACCCGCAGATGCTGGCGGTGACGCCGGCCAATTTCCGGGCGCAGATGCGGTACTTGAAGGATAACTTTCAGGTTTTAAGGTTTGAAGACAACTGGTCAAAAGTAACGGAACCTTCCGTGGTCGTTACGTTTGATGACGGATATGCCGACAATGCACTGGAAGCGTTGCCGATTCTTGAGGAAGTAGGAGTCCCGGGCACATTCTTTATTATTACCGGGAAGATCGACACCCGGCAGGAGTTTTGGTCGGACGAGTTGGAGCGCATCGTT
>JBGQLM010000118.1:0-12777 GCA_041500085.1 Geobacteraceae bacterium | reverse complement strand
GACAAGGTCCATCCCTGTAATAATGGTCACAACGCACGGCAGGGAACAGGATCAGCTGCTCTGCCAAAGTGCCGGATGCGATGATTTCATCACTAAGCCGATAGACGCCAGGATATTTGTTGAAAAAGGGCGAAACTGCATCGCCGATTTCGAGCGCCGCAGACGAAGATACAGTTATTCCATGGATGTCCAGTTTCTCAAGAACGGTGAGCCCAGATACGGCGTTATCACTGACATCAGTAAAGGGGGGCTCTATATTGCCGTTCCAAATGACAGCCTCCCGGATAATCCGGTCGAGCTGCTGTTCTCACTGCCCCAGGGGGGCAGGGACATACTGGTTGCGGCCAGAGGGCGGGTAGCCTGGGAGAACAGGGCTGGCGACCTCAAAAAACCGGACTATCCTGCCGGGGTAGGAGTAGAGTTCACTGACATCGATCCCGGTATTGTTGTGCTTATAGAGCAGTATTTTGAATTGATAGGCAAAAAGTGATTCAGGCTTTCCTTACATCGACTCTGTTGTCATAAAAGGTGCTGCCGCTTGCCTGATCTGTCAACCTCTGGGATACAAGCGCATTTACCGAGCGTTTTCCCGGTGCGAATTCCAGCCACCAGACCCCTTCCGCCACTACCACCCCTTCAGGCGTTGCATCACTGATTTTGAGAATGAAAGAAACCTCGCCAAGAGAATTCCAGGCCACTGCAGTATCCCCATCCGTCAGTCCCCGCTTTGCGCCATCTTCAGGATTCATCATGAGGAACATGCACTGCTGTTTCTTGCGCAGATCATCACGCTCGTAAAAAGAAGCGTTGAGGGCATGTACACTCGGCGCTGTCATGAGGCGAAGGGGAAGGGTTCCGTTCTCTTCGTGCGTCGGGAGATAGCGGGGGAGCTGTTCCTTTTCGGACCTGTTCAGTAGCTCTATCTTCCCGGAAGGGGTGCCGAACCGCTTCAAGCCAGATGATACATTCAGTCTTACTGCCCTTCCTTTTTGGATCCCAACCTTATCGATACCTTCTCTCAGCGGAGAAGGGAGCTCAAGGAGGCGATCAATAAGCTCGTCAGCGCTTTTCCGGAAGAATGGCTCGTCAAAGCCCAATTTTTCTGCCAGCATGGAAAAAACTTCAAGATTTGAACGGCTGTTTCCGACCGGTTCGATCACCGGTTTTGTCCGTTGAATGAAGTAAGTTCCGTAAGCCCGATAGAGGTCGCTATGCTCCAGTGAGGATGTGGCAGGGAGGATAATATCAGCATAGCGTGCGGTATCAGTCATAAAGCGCTCATGAACGACGGTAAACAGGTCGTCGCGCATAAGTCCGCGAATGACGGCATTCTGGTCCGGGGTGATTGCGGCAGGGTTGCTATGGTAGACATAGAGCGATTTCAGCGGCGGATGGTCAAGTTCGTTCAGGGCTTCACCAAGCCGGTTCATATTGATGATTCGCGAAGGTTTCGTCATGAAATCTTCTCTGGTCACTTCGTTCATGGAAAAAGCTCCGGCAGTCGAAGTTTCCGGGAAGCAGCCTGCACCCGGCCTGCCGTATGCTCCGACAAGCGCCGGGAGGCAGGCGATCGTCCGTATTGTCATGGCTCCGTTGCCGTATCTCGACAGACCGCTGCCGAGACGGATAAACGGCGCACGCGCCTTGGCGTACTCTGCTGCCATCTCTTCTATTTCCAGGGGAGAGAGACCTGTTATCCGGCTTACATGCTCAGGAGTATATTCGGGAAGGATTTCGGAAGCGAGCTCGTCGAAGCCAAGGACTTTCTCCTTGAGGAACTCTCTGTCAACAAGGTCGTTGCGATTCAGGATATGCATTATCCCCAGGGCAAGAGCACCATCGCTTCCGGGACGGACCAGAAAAACATTGTCGGCAACTGCGGCTGTCGGAGTCCGGTAGGTATCAATCAGCCAGACTCTGGCGCCCTGTTCCCTGGCTTTTTGCACTCCAGGCATGAAGTGGATTGATGTTGCCGAAGCATTTATTCCCCAGAGGATTACCAGGTCGCTGTTGACAACTTCGTCCGGGTCGATGCTCGGGGTATCACCCATGACCGCCCTCCAGCCGGCCCCCTTTGCCGGTGAGCAGATCGTTCTGTCAAGTCTGGAGGCACCAAGCCGGTGGAAAAAGGGGTGGCCGATATTCCTCTGCACCAGCCCCATCGTCCCGGCATAAGAGTAAGGGAGTATTGCTTCTCCGCCGAATTCGTTGATTATTGCCAACCATTTTTCGGCTATCAGCTTTATTGCCTCCTCCCAGGAAATCGGGACGAACTCTCCGCCTCCTTTTGCGCCATGTCTGAGAAGTGGCGATACAAGGCGCCTTTGGGAGTGAACGGTCAGCTCGTACTGCTGCATCTTGGAGCAGAGAAATCCTCGGGTGTATGGGTGGTCCGGGTCGCCGCCCACTTTAACGGCTTTGCCGTCTTCAACATCTACAAGAAGGCCGCAGGTGTCAGGGCAGTCGTAAGGGCATGTCGATCGGTGGGTAGTCACAGTCATCAGGGGCCTCCGGAAGAGAATATTGTCTATATGATATCGCTAAATAGTCCATTTGCCCAGCAGAAGCGGCCGAAGTTTGTTTTTGACCATGTCTGTGGTATAATTCACGAATCCGGAGGGAAACAAATGGACTTCAAAGCAGGGGTGTTTGTAAAGGTTCTGTTACCGGCTGCATTTATTGCGGTTTTGAGCGGTGCGGCTTCTGCAGAAGTTGTAAAGGGGACGGTCAAGACAATAGCAAAAGAGTTGAAAGCTCTTACGCTGCAGACCTCTCAGGAGAGTGTGTTCTTCATCGTCTGGGATAACAAGACAGCGTGGAACGGGATCGATAAACCTGCAGAGATCAATCCTGACGAAGCCGTCACAGTAGATATCCGGCAAGATCAGGCAGTAGCAGCGTCCATATCAAGGATCAAGCCGATTATCCCGGACGGAGTGACAACTCTGTCTCTGGATAAACTGGAAGAAAGCCTGAAAAATTCGAATAAAACCCGAACATTTGTACTCGTCGACACAAGACCGGCCGATCTTTTTGAAAGGGCGCATATTTTGGGTGCTCTATCAGTACCGCTTTCACGTCTCGAAAAGCAGGCTTTCGGGCGTCTCCCCGAAAATAAAGCCGCCGGGCTCGTCTTCTACGATGAAGGCCAAGGGGGGGAGTCAGCGGCAAAGGGGGCTGAACTTGCGGTCAAGGCAGGTTTCACGGATGTCTCCGTTTTGGGGGAAGGTGCTGCCGGATGGAAGAGTTCAGGCAGACCCCTGGCTTCTGCAGCAAGGTTTCTTCGTAAAAGCAAACCTGTTGTTATCGACCTCCGTAAACCGGAACTAGTCGCCCAGGGCCATATCGAGGGTGCGGTGAATTTTCCGGTTTCCGAGCTGAAGATGAAATACGGACATTTCCCGATGAAAAAGCAGGTTCCGATAGTTCTCTACGGCGAATCGGATTCCGAGGCAGGAGCAGCTGCTGCGACAATAAGAAAGTGGGGATACAGAAATGTCACCATATTCTCCGGTGGCGCCGAAGCGTGGCTGAACGGCGCAGAAGTACTCCAGACCGGGCCGGCAGAACTGTTTATAACCGATACATCAATTGCGCATGGCGGCCAGCTGTCCCCGAAGGACTTCGAGATGGCCCTGATCTCTCCCGGGACGGTAGAGATTGTCGATGCCAGAAGCGCTGCCGAACATGAGAAGGGGAGCTTCCCGAAAGCCATAAAAATCCCACTCCAGGATTTGCCCAAACGCCACGGGGAGCTGAATAAAGAGATGATACAGGTCGTATTCGGCTCGAATCCGGAATATGCGGAGATGGCTTACGACCTCCTGAAGTCCAACGGGTATCGGGTGAACTATCTCAACGGGACCGTCGAGTTTGGCAAGCAGGGCAAGTATACGGTGAAATAATGGTATTCTGCGGCTCTTTTATCCGACTCTTTCGATAAGGTGCAGAACTTCGCCTGAGCTGCAGTAAACGAACGTAATCCTGAAATCTCCTTCGGGCCATCCTGCTGTAGAATAATCCCTTGAAAATCGTGCCGGGAAAGTCCTGAAGCGGCTCTCTTTAGTCAGAGAGAGCCGCTTCGCTATTTCTTTCTGCGAGACAGGCTGTGCTAATCCTGCTTCAGGGTCATCTCTGCATTCAAGGAACGAAGGGAGTGAATGTCCAGGATGCCCGTTCATGCAGTAGTCGAAACGAAGCGGCTCGATAACGGCTTCGGAGAGTCCGGGAAAGACTTTTGTCAGGTGATTCAGAAACTGTTCGAATATGACCGAGAGGCGGCTTCCTTTTGATTTCGATGGGCTCCACGAGGTGAAAAGAGGGGTCAACGAATGATGCTGTGACACCATATCCAGTGTGACTGCAAATCGGCCGCTGTTGTATATCTCTTCGAGAGCTTCCGAGGAGTCTTCGATGCGGCATATATCGCTGAAGGTGAGCCAGGGTGTGTTCAGTATCCGGTAGGGCGGGAAGGGCGAGAAAGTGTATCCTCTTTCACGCGCGATTTTTCTCATAACAGTCCCTTTGAGCAGTTTCAGCGGTTCAACCTGGATGTGATGCGGTTTTGCCGCGATCAGCCTGTCCATCGAACGGACAAAACCGTCAAGATCTTCGCCGGGAAGACCTGCGACAAGATCGAGGTGGGTGGTTATGCTGGTCTCCTCCTGCAGCCTTCCTACATTTGCAAACAGACGTTCCAGGTCGGATCGTCTTCCCACAATATCCAGAGTCTCTGCGGCAATCGATTGCACCCCTATTTCAAAACGGAAGGTATTGTCCGGTACCCTTTTCAGCAAGGCAATGTTTTCTTCTGTCAGGAGATCGGCAGCTATCTCGAAGTGGAAACGGCTCTTTCTGTTGTGTGCCAGGATGAATTCCCAGATCCGGCCGGCTCTTTCAGCATCGAAATTGAAAGTGCGGTCGACGAATTTGATGGTCTCAACCCCATACTCCATGAGAATTTCGAGATCCTGTTCGATCCTTGGAAAAGAGAAGGTGCGGACCCCGTTTTCCACGGATGACAGGCAGAAGGCACAGGAAAAGGGGCACCCTCTTGAGGTTTCGATATACACAAGCGGCTTCGAAAGGTCTGCCAGCCCGGTCGCAAAGGGTGACGGGCTACAGTCGAGGCTGCCGGTGTTCACCCGTGCCGGAGTGGTAATGATCTCGTCGCCGCTGCGGAACGAAATCCCCGGCAGCTCCGATAACCGGTCATCGGGAATCGCACTGCCGGAGGCTGCAACAAGCAGCTGCATCAGTTCGGCCATCGTATCTTCGCCCTCGCCGTGCACGATCAGATCGATATGAGGATTTGCCGACATCAGGTCATTACTGCCATACGAGGCTTCCGGGCCGCCGAAGATGACGAATAGCCCGGGATTAAGCAGCTTCATTTCGGTCGAAAGCTTGAGCGTCAGCTCGATGTTCCAGATGTAGCAGGAGAAGGCCGCAACATCCGCATCTTCGGACATCAGAGATCTGAGGATGTCCACCGGCCGTTCGTTGACGGTATGTTCGCGGATGACAATTCCGAGACCCGGCACTTTCGCGCAGGCAGCGGCAACAGTCGGGAGGGCTAGCGATGAGTGGATGTATTTCGAGATCAGGGTTGCCAGGAGAAGTTTCATGGAGCCAATTATAGAGCATGCGCCACCCGGAAGCAATAATACTGGCGACGGTCCGTTGAAGGCTGTTGTCGGGAGTTGAACGCTGCCTGTATGAGAGCCTTAGGGCTGTTTCGTCACAATTCTTGGCGAAATGGAGCGTTAAGCAGCAGATATTGTCTGAGCGAAGCGAGTTTATCTGCGGCAGCTCCCATGAGCCTAGAATTGTAGAAACAGCACGTCAGCTCGATGGCAGGCAGCGTTCAACTCCCGTTTTCTGCAAGCAGACCGATTGTGCAACCGGCTCTCTTTGTGCTACTCTGCAACCATGAAACTGAAAACATTGCCCAAACTTCTTTATGCCGATGCGAAAGGGAATATTTTCGACCATCCGCACCTGACTATGGCCGGGATGAGCGGCTCTGAAGCGGTTCTGCCTGATGAGATCGAGCTGATTCCGCTTCCGGAAGACAGCCGTCTGTTTACTATTCCCGATACCCCTCCGATTGCCTGGGACGCGCGTCAGAAAAAATTCGTGACTGCCGCAACCGTACGCGAGGGGAGGCGGGAGATTCCGGTACAGGCGGTATCTGCCTTCATGGCGCCGGGGTGGATGCGGACTCTCCTGCCGGCCTGTGATTATAGCAGGAAAAAGGTCCAGCTCCCTCTCTGGTCGTATACTGCCGTCGGCTGGGACGAGGCCAGCGAGCAGATCGTGGTTGCCGCAACCAGGGTCGACTCGAACGAGAACTGGCAGCCGAAGAACTACGACGACCGGCAGCTCGATCCGCTGGTCAGAAAAATGTTGAAGGCTTTTCCGGAGAACCGTCTGCTTGAACAGCTCTCCCGATGCGCGATCGACTACCACTGCTTTGCCGCGAAAAATCTCTTCTACCGGAGATGGGAAGCCCCCATTCCGACCTCGCCGGTCTGCAACTCCCGCTGCCTCGGCTGCATCAGCCTGCAGCCTTCCGACTGCTGCCCTTCGAACCACGAGCGGATCGGTTTCGTCCCGACTCCCGAGGAGATTGTCGAACTGATGCTGCCGCACCTCCTGGAAGCGCCCGATTCGATCGTCTCCTACGGTCAGGGGTGCGAGGGCGACCCGATCATGCAGTATGAGACGGTCGCCGAGGCGACCAGAAGGCTGAAGGCAGGCTCAGGCGGGCAGGGAACGGTCAATTTCAACTCCAACGGCTCGTTTCCTGACCGGGTCCGTGCTCTCTGCGATGCCGGCATGGACTCGATGCGCTTCTCCATGAATTCGGTGCAGGAGGAGCAGTACAACCATTACTACCGCCCCAATGGCTACCGCTTCGCCGACGTGGTGGAATCGGTCAAGGTCGCCAAGAACCGGGGCCTCTTCACCATGATAAACTATCTCGTTTCACCCGGCCTGACCGATTCTCCTGCGGAGGGAGATGCGCTGATGAGGTTTATCGAGGATACCGGGGTGGATATGCTGCAGATGCGGAATCTGTCGATTGACCCGGATTACTACAATCGTGAGATGGGTATAAAGAGCGGCGGAACCGGGATGTATCAGCTGCTTCGGCGGATAAAGAGCGAGTTCCCGAAAGTGCAGTTCGGCTACTTCAACCGCACGAAAGAGAACTTCTTTCCTGAAGGGTATGAAAAGGGTTGGCCGATCAGCCTGCCGGGATAATCATGAACACTGCGAAAGTCACCTCCACCTCCTACGAAAAGTTTGTCATCGCCATCCTGTCAATGTTGCAGTTCACCGTAATCGTCGACTTCATGGTTCTCTCCCCACTGGGGGCCATCCTGATGCCCGAGATGGGGATCTCGACCACGCAGTTCGGCCTGGTGGTTTCCGCCTATGCCATCAGCGCCGGGGTCTCGGGATTACTGGCAGCAGGTTTTGCCGACAAGTTCGATCGCAAGAAGATGCTCCTCTTCTTCTATGTCGGCTTCGTCCTGGGAACCCTCTTCTGTGGCGTTGTCAACAGCTACCGGTTGCTACTCTTAGCGCGGATTTTCACCGGCGTTTTCGGCGGGGTGATCGGCTCGATTTCCTTTGCGATCATCACTGATATATTCCGGATGGAGGTCAGGGGGCGGGTGATGGGGTTCGTGCAGATGGCCTTTTCGGCCAGCCAGGTTCTGGGCATCCCCATCGGCATTTATCTCGCCGCCAGGTTCAACTGGCATGCCCCGTTCCTGATGATAGTGACCGTCGCGGCGCCGGTCGGGATCGTCATCTTCTGGAAGCTGAAACCGGTCACTGCCCACCTCCGCGGTAGGGAAGACAAAAACGCCTTCGTCCACCTCTGGCATACGGCATCGAATACCTTTTACCTGCGGGGCTTTATGGCGACGATGCTGCTGGCTACCGGCGGCTTCATGATCATGCCGTTCAGCAGCGCGTTCCTGGTGAACAATGTCCTGATCCCGGAAACGCGTCTCTCTCTGATCTTCTTTATCACGGGCCTCGTATCCATCTTTACCGGCCCGATCCTGGGAAAGCTGAGCGATAGCCTGGGAAAATACCGGCTGTTCGTATTCGGCAGCGTGTTGTCGATGGTAATGGTGTTCGTCTATACCAACCTGGGACCGAACCACATCTGGGTGGTCATCCTGATCAACACCATTCTCTGGATAGGGATTTCTTCGCGGATGATCTCTTCATCGGCGCTCACCTCGGGGGTACCGGACATGCCGGACCGGGGTGCCTATATGGGGATAAACTCTGCCATACAGCAGGTTTCCGGAGGCATCGCTTCCTTCGTCGCCGGTCTCATCGTCTATCAACCGGCCAGGTCTGCCCCCTTGCAACATTACGACATCGTCGGCCATGTCACGATCTGCACCATGGTGCTGACCGTGATCATGATGTATTTCATCGACCGGCGGGTTTCGGCAAAGCTGCATGTCGTGCATGCGTGATAGTGCTTACCCTTACCTCTACTCCTCACCTGTTACCCCGATCGGCCTAAATACGGCATTTGTTTTTTTACTGGTTTATGGGATAATTTTTATAGGGGTAGTCGGAAAGAGGAGGTGCTCTAAATGACAGCTCAGAGGTATGAAAAAGAGGCGGAAAGAATCGAGGAGCTGGCCGGAACAGCCGAAATCCTGTTAGAGGAAGACGACTCCAGGAAGGATCTTAAAGAGAGACGGGGAATCATTAAGCAGACCATGTATGATGGCTCGAAAAAAACAAAACACATTATTCCAAAAGGAAAACACCTGTAGTCAGCTGCCACATTTTTCGAGGGCTGGCCTATGGTAAAGCGCGCTGTCGGATGAAACAAAAGGTCTGTGGAAAACTCCGCAGACCTTTTGCCAGTTAATGGGTAACTGTGAAGCGACGAGTAGCGCGTATTATACTCCCAGTTGAGCCTTCAAAACGGTCTTGCCAGTGGTGTCTTTCACCGCAAATATCCTGAATGAAGTTGTCGTTTCCGCGGGCGGGGTAGTCTTTCCGTTCTGCATCTTATACTTGACGATGAACTTTACCTTGACGGACCATGATCCGTCTTTGTTAAGCTTGGCTTTTTCCACGACTCTGGCGGGCGGTATGACCGTAAGGCTTCCATCATCCCTTTTCATGACTCCGGAATCGTCAATGGCCTTGATGATGTCCTCGTCGGAAGGCGGCGGTTGAGCCTTGCCGGTATTCTTGCCGGCATTTTTGCCGGAATATTGTGATTGGACAGCCTTGCCGGAATATTGTGATTGGGTCTTGCTGGCAGCATTGCCGGAAGGCTGTGACTGTTTGGAGCACCCTGACCAGGTTAATACGGACAACATAAGCGTCAATACTACAAAAACACCTTTTACTCTGCTTCTCATTTCTCTCTCCTTTTCATGTGTTAACAGATTTCCACGAATTTCATCCCCTCTCAGAGATTTCCCCGTCCCGCATTTCGAATTGCCGGTCCGCCTGACTGGCCAGTTCAAGATTGTGCGAGACCATGAGAACGGTCAATCCCTCGTCCCTGCTCAGATCCTGCAAAATCCGGATGATTTCCGCCGACCGTTTCGTATCGAGATTCCCCGTGGGTTCGTCGGCAAGGAGTATTTCCGGCGAGTTAATCAGAGACCTCGCTATTGCAACTCTTTGCATTTCGCCCCCCGAGATCTTGCCCGGCAGATGGTCCTTTCGGTGGTCGATTCCCAGGAGCTTCAAAAGCCCCATAACGTCGTTACCCGCGCCAGGTTTACGGTGAAAGGTCAATGGCAGCAGCACGTTTTCCATGACAGTCAGGGTCGGGATGAGATAGAAATTCTGGAAAATATAGCCGAAGATATCTCTTCTGACCTCGGTCAGGGTGCGCTCCGAAAGTGGCCGCCCGTTGCTGCTGAAAATCGGCCTCCCCCCGAGGAACAGTTCCCCTGAGGTCGGATTGTCGAGACAGCCGAGCAGATGAACGAGGGTGGTCTTGCCGGATCCGGAAGGACCGGTGAAAGAGACGAATTCTCCCTTGTTGATCCTGAGCGAAACACCACGGACAGCGGCGACCTCCTCGCTTCCACGGTGATAGAGCTTGGTCAGATTTTGCGCTTCCAGGGAAACCAAGTTGCTGCTCATTCGTTCACCCCGCTCCGTATAGCCTCCAGGGGCCTGATCCTGCCGGCTTGCCAGGCGGGATAGAGGCCGCTTAACAGTCCGATTACCAATATGGCGCCGAGGGTGAACAGGATAAGGTGCAAATCGATAAGCACAAGCCCTCCCTTGGGAGAATAGGGGAGGACGTTGCGAATAACCAATTCCGTTACCCGGGAGAGGGCCATTGACAGGGCGATGCCGAGAACGCCCCCCGTGCCGCAGAGCAGAATGGTCTCGATCCAGATGAGCTTGAATATGTCACTTGGCATGGCGCCGATGGTCTTCATGATGCCGATCTCCTGGAATCTTTCGTGGACCGACATCAGGATTGTATTGATGACCCCGACCATGGCAATGATCATCGCGATGATCGCGATGGACAGGACCAGCACTTTCGCGGTTGTAACAAGCGACATTATGGTCTGCTTTACCTGCGCCATGCTCACAACCTGGACGTCGGGCAGATCGTACAGTTTGGTCTCGATACGGCTGCTGTCGGCGTCTTTTCTTATCTTGATCCCGATGGTCGTCAATTTGTCGGTCTTCCCGAATACCTTTTGCAGGGTTCTGAGCGGCACGAATATCGTTCCGTCGTCCTGAGTGCCGGTCCGGTTCAGGATGCCGACGACCTTGAATTCCACATTCTTCTCCGGGATGAGGATCATGTCCCCGACCTCACGCTGTTCGAGTTCGGCCGCTTCATAACCCATTACCGCCTCGTTTGCATCGCCCTGCGTGAACCATCCTCCCTGCCTGAATTTGAGAAAGGTCTTCATCGCGCTGTAACTTTGCGGCTCCACGCCCAGATATGCCGCGATACCGCCGTTTTCGCCCTTGTTCGGATCAAATACCGCCTGCATCAGCATAGGCGTAGTCCGTTCCACGTCGGGCTCTTTTTTAACGGCGTCGCCGACCGACTCAGGCAGGTACTTGAGCCCGGTACCGCCCTTCAACATCATCGTTGCAGCCTCGTAGGGGCAGCCCTTGGCCATGAGCATCATCTGAAAACCCATGTTGTCGATGTCCCTGTTCAGCGCGGTTTCGAAGCCATGATTGAAACCGAGGAGGCTCACCAGCACCCAGGCTGACAGGGCAATGCCGATAAGGGTCAGAAGGCTTCTGATCTTTTTCCGCAGAAGGTTCTTATAGGCGACCTGGAATTTAGTTATCATTTTGCAGGTGCACCTTTCTTCGGAGACAAAACCGGCGCCATTCGAACAAATTCGTTCACCAGAATCAGGTTCTTCTTCGTACCGCGCAGGATGTGTTTGAAATCTTGCACGGCCTCGGGCGCGGGATTGCTGATCTCTAAGACCTTGCCCGTCCCCTTGCCGGTAATAACGTCGTACTGCTCAAAATCTCCGATGGTGAGGCCGACGAACTGTTTCGCGAATTCTGCATCGCGGAATTTTCCGGCATATTCGCCGGACATTTTCTGGATATAAAACGTCTTGATCCGCTCGTCAAGGTCCAGTGCGAGAAAGATCTGGATCCCGCCGTACCGGCCTTTCTGGTTGACGCCGTGGATATAACCGATTTTCTTCTTGCCTGCGTAGATTATATAAATCGTATACGGCTCGTCGATCATCTCGTACAGGCCGTGGAGCTTGTCTTGCAGTCTTGCCTGGATCTTCGTCAGAAGGTTCTGGCCGCCCACCTTCTGAATTTCGAGCGAGACAGTCTTATATCCCGTAGATCCAGGGAAGAGCCTTTTCACATCGCGGTCGGGCTCGTTGAGGTCGCAGCCGACCGCGCCCCATGCCGGGCCGGAACCGAGGCGCATGATGAGAAGAAATGCTGCGATTGCCACTAAAAAAAATATCTTGCCATGTCGCATGGAACGCTCCTTAAACATCGAAATTATGTCTGCCCCGGAAGATAACCTTGCCGTCTTTCTTGATTGTCAGCCGTATTTCCCAGTCTCCCGGCATCACGATACTTACCGGCAGTAGATATTCCCCTTTGCGGGAAAGCTTGAAGGGCTGGTCGCCTGTTTCGTGAGCGCCTCTCATGGAAGGCATGCCGGAGTCGCCCAGGATCTCCAGGGAGGTGTCCCGTTTTCCGTCCGGAGCATAGGCTTCGATCTTCATGATGATCGTCCCCATTTTGGGTTTCTTGTCGAATCCGTAGATCAGGTAAGCACCGTTTCCAATCGGTACTTTCTTGCCCGTCCCAGGCATGGCGGTAAAGACCTGTGCTTGTCCGGCTCCGCCCGCATCGGCTTTCTTTTGTTGCCCGTCGTGGCTTGCGGCATAGAGAGGCGAACACGGAAGTGCCAGCGTGAGCAACATCAGGGAACTTATTAGTGAGTATTTGCCAAGGGTCATGACTGTCTCCTTTATAGATGTACTGACGAGGCTCTTGCAAAAGTCCCGATGATCTCAGGGGCTTTTGCAAGAGCCTCCTCTGCTGAAATCCCCTGGTCAGATTCCACTGCACATTATATCCGATGCTGGCGCAAAATAAAGCTGTTCACGAAAAAAAAGGGGGGCCATTTTCATGACCCCCCGGATACGAGCATTGCTCACAGGATATTAAAGATTAGGTGTGTTTATCTTCGGTCCGATTCCATCGCCGATTATGGCCTTGTCGTTGGAATTG
>JBGQLM010000117.1:0-12784 GCA_041500085.1 Geobacteraceae bacterium | reverse complement strand
CCAAGTACAATCAGTTGTGGCTGGTCGAGAAGATCGGCTTTAGGAGCCCTTCTCAGGCCAGGGATGAATTCAATGAAGAATTCAATTTCAAGAAGGCAGCGTAACTCTTATCTTGTGTCCAAGAAACCGGGCGCGCTACAATAATAAAGCAACCGGAATGGAGGATACAGTCAGGAAGCGAGGTTAGAAAGACAGGTGTGAGGAACGAGGATCGAAAAGGCGCAAAGGCAAGAGTGGGAACTGGAAAAAGCGGGATTGAGGGACGAGGTTCGGCCGGGAAGGAAGGAGCGGGGAGCGAGGAATTGTGGAATCCGCTTGAAACTGTTGCACATGGTTAAAATGTATGCCATCATTATGCATATTGATCATCTGGAGGACAGTATGAATGCATCGGTTGTTGACCTTAGATACAAGATGAATGAAGTGTTGCAGGCAGTTGACAGGCGGGAAACGGTAACGGTTATGTATCATGGAAAAGCAAAGGCAGCGATTGTGCCAATTGAAACAGGGCGCACTATAAAAGTCTCCAATCACCCTTTTTTCGGGATGGCGGATACTCCGAAACAATCGGTAGAAGAGGTAATGGATGATTTGAGAGGCGGCAGATTAAATGTTGTTTGATACAGATATACTTATATGGGTACAGCGTGGAAATCAGAATGCTGCCACACTTATAGATGAGCAGCTTGAAAGGTTTGTGTCGATACAGAGCTATATGGAGCTGTTGCAATGTGCCAAAGATAAACGCCAACACAGGCTTGTAAAGCAATTTATAGCTGATCTTGGTTTTACTGTTCTTCCCTTAACAGAAAATATCGGGCACAGAGCTCTGGTATATGTTGAGGAGTATACCCTGGCATTCGGGGTAAGAGCCGGAGATGCTATAATTGCGGCAACGGCGATGGAAAACAATCTTCCACTTGCTAGCGGGAATGCAAAGCATTTCAAGTGCATTAAGGATCTGGAGTTGCGGACTTTTAAGGCGTAAATTCCCCCCCCCTGGAGGATAGAGCGATAACGTTGTAGATATCATAGGGCCGGATTTCTGCTCTACGATCCAGGGGAGCCTGGTCATCAGTGCCGGAACTGTCGAAATAGGCAATCTGGTGATCATGTAACACTGGAAGAGCGAATGCGGGAACTGGGAACTGGTCCACGAAACACACTAACTAAAACTGATAGCTAAATGTTTGACACCTGAGGCTCTTGCAAAATAATTTGTCATCCCCGAGTGCCTCTATCGGGGATCCAGTTTTTTCAGACAGTTAGAATCTGGATTCCGGCTTAAAGCCTGCCGGAATGACAATTTCTTCGACTTTTGCAAGAGGCTCACCTGCATGGTTTATCCGCAGTTATCCGCTTTTATCCGTGGCGAATTGCCTTTTTAAGGTCAATTTATACTTGCCTCTACCCGCGTGCGTTTGAGACTCTTCATCTAGCAGTAGTAATTGGCCAGCTGATTTGCTATCTTGTGACAGTAGGCCGACTTTCTCTGGAAGGGTTTTTTCATGGCTGCACAGCATATCTGTTGGAAATCACTTCCCCCTGTATTTCTTGCCTTGACACTCCTGTTGCTGCCGCTGGCTGCCCTTGCCTCCGGCCCGCTACGGGTCGGTTTTTTTCCGAACATGACTCATGCGCAGGCACTGGTGGGGAAAGAGCGGAAAATCTTCGAACAGAAAGTGGGGGGCGAGATTGCCTGGAAGGCGTTCAATGCCGGGCCGTCGGCCATGGAGGCGCTCCTGGCGGGGCAGCTCGATCTGGTCTATGTGGGGCCGAACCCGGCGGTGAATGCTTTCATGCGGTCCAAAGGGAAGTCGCTGCGGATCATAGCCGGCGCAGCAAGCGGCGGCGCAGCGCTGGTCGTTCCGAAAGAGTCGGTGATCTCTTCGGCCAGGGATTTGAAAGGGAAGAAAGTGGCGGCGCCTGAAAAAGGGAACACCCAGGATGTGGCACTACGTCACTGGCTGAAGGGGGAGGGGCTGGCCATTGGCCGTGATGTGGAGGTAGTGTCGACCAAGAACTCGGATATATTCATTTTTTTCCAGCAGCGGCAGATTGCGGCTGCCTGGGTGCCCGAGCCGTGGCTGACCCGCCTGGAGCAGGAAGCGGGCGGGCGGATTCTGGTGGATGAGCGGTCGCTCTGGCCGGGAGGGAAATTCCCGACTGCAGTGCTGGTGGCGCGGACAGAGTTTTTGCAGGCGAATCAGGAAGTGGTGCGACGATTCCTGGCTGCGCATCTGGAGGTGGGCGAGTGGATCGGCAGGAACCCGCGAGAGGCCAAGGCGGCCATCAATGCCCAGTTGACTGTTCTGACCGGCAAGCCGCTGCCCGGCAGGCTGCTGGACAATGCTTTTTCGCGAGTGCTGCTGACTCATGACCCGTTGACGGCCGAGATGATGATTTCTGCAGGTAGAGCCGGAGAGCTGGGCTATCTGCCGCGGGAAAATGTCTTCCCAAAAGCGAGATTGCGGGAGGTTTTCGACCTGACGTTATTGAACGGTCTTCTCAAAGAGCGGCGATTGCCGCAGGTGAAGTGATAATTTTAAAAGAAGCATTACGTCAAAGGCTTTAACGCAAGGGTGCAAAGATGCAAGGGCGCAATGAAAGGCTTACAAATAAGGTTTTAACCACAAACGGTTCTGTTTTTCTCGTTGCGTCTTTGCGCCCTTGCGCCCTTGCGCCATTGCGTTAAATATAACTGCAGATTTGGAATGATCGTTAATGGCCACTGTTGAACTGCACAATGTTTCCCGCCACTTTGACACTGACTCCGGAGTTGTCCGCGCCGTAACTGCGCTCGACCTTACTGTCAATGAAGGAGAGTTCCTCTGTGTGGTTGGGCCATCGGGTTGCGGCAAGTCGACTCTGCTGAACCTGATTGCCGGGTTCGAACGTCCTGATGTCGGGAAAGTGCTGGTAGATGGCTGCGAGGTGGTAACGCCGGGTCCGGAACGCTTCGTCATCTTTCAGGAGCCGGCACTCTTCCCCTGGCTGAACGTGCGCCAGAACATCGCTTTTGGCCTCAAGATCGCCGGTTTGTTGCAGTCTGAGCAGGAGCGGCGCGTGAACGAATTGCTGCAGCTGGTGCAACTGTCGCGATTTGCCGATGCCTGGATTCACGAACTTTCGGGTGGGATGAAACAGCGCGTGGCCTTGGCCAGAGCATTGGCGCTGGATCCGGCCATCCTCCTGATGGACGAGCCTTTTGCCGCTCTCGATGCCCAGACTAGGGACCTGCTGCACGAAGAACTGGAGCGGATCTGGCAACGTACCGGCAAGACCATCATCTTTGTAACACACAATGTCCGGGAGGCCGTACGGCTCGGGACGCGGGTGATCCTCATGTCGCCGCATGGTGAGGGCATCCGTCGCGAATATCCGGTCGATCTGCCGCGGGGTCGCTTCCTGGAAGATGTATCTGTAGTCCGGATAGCCGCTGTCATCAGGGATGATCTGCGCCGGGAAGCGATGATTTCCAGGGAGGGGTGCTGAGTATGGCAGCCAACTCCTGCCTGCTATCCCCTGTATGGCGCCGGCGCTTCTCCTGCCTGCTGTTTCTCCTGGGCTTGCTCGCTATCTGGCAAGGCATCTGTTCCCTGGCCATCTGGGATGAAACCCTGCTTCCGCCGCCGCTGCTGGTCTGGCAGACCCTGGTAAGCGGAGTGAAAGACGGCACCATCACGGCAGGGGTTCTGGCGAGCATGAAACGGCTGTTTGTCGGCTACGGACTGTCGCTCGCCATCGGCATTCCATTGGGACTGGTGCTGGGACGTAACAGGCTGCTGGACGATACCGCGGGGAGCCTGGCAGTGGGACTCCAGGCGCTGCCGAGCATCTGCTGGCTGCCGCTGGCAGTGCTCTGGTTCGGTCTTTCGGAAACGGCCATGCAATTCGTGGTTGTGATGGGGTCGTTCATGTCGGTTACGCTGGCGGTCCGGGACGGGGTGAAGTCGATTCCGCCGATTTACATCCGTGCCTCACGGGTACTGGGGGCACGCGGTTGGCTTTTTTACCGTCATGTTCTGCTGCCCGCCTCATTGCCGGCACTGCTTACCGGGGCAAAACTGGGGTGGTCTTTTGCCTGGCGGTCACTGATGGCAGCGGAACTGCTCTACGGAACGATCGGGATCGGCTCTACCCTGATGTCCGGCCGGGAACTGCACGACATGGCGCTGGTAGTGGCAGCCATGCTGGTGATTGTTGCTATCGGCCTGTTGTTTGACCGGGTGCTTTTCCAGGCCGGAGAACGCTATATACAAAGGCGCTGGGGGACTTAAAAGTTTTAACGCAATGGGGCAATGGCGCAAAGACGCAATGGAAAACTGAAAGAGAAAGCCAACCTCCGCGTAGCCAGTGGCATGTGGTTGTTTCAAAATAATGTTTTGCGACCTTGCAACTTTGCGGCTTTGTGTTGAGGTTTGAAATAATGGATGAGAATGAAATAAGTAGACATGTCGTTGCGGCGGCAGTAGAAGTTCACCGGGGGCTTGGCGGTCCCGGATTGCTTGAATGTGTCTATGAAGAGGCGCTTGCATGGGAGATAGCAACCCGTGGTCTTGATGTTGTTCGCCAGCGGGAAGTCCCGCTTGTATATAAAGGGCAGCTTTTAGCAAGCCCATTGCGGTTGGATTTGCAGGTGTGCCAGAAGGTGATAGTTGAAGTGAAGGCGGTCAATAATTACAATCCGATTTTCGAGGCCCAGGTACTGACATATTTGAGAATGACTGGTTTGAAGCTAGGTATGGTCATAAACTTTGGTGAAAAACTGGTCAAAGACGGCATTCACCGGGTTGCCAACGGTATGTAATTGTTTCCAAATAATTATTTCATTGCGGCCTTGCAACCTTGCGGCTTGCGTTGAGGTTTTAACAACTATGGATATTCTCGACATACTGGAAAACGAATCGATCCGCATCATCCGCGAGGCTGTGGCCCAGGCCGAGCGGCCGGCCATGCTTTACTCCATCGGCAAGGATTCGTCGGTGATGCTGCAGCTGGCGCTGAAGGCGTTTTATCCGCTGCAGCCCCCTTTCCCGCTGGTGCATGTCGACACCACCTGGAAGTTCCGCCAGATGATAACCTTCCGCGACGAGACTGTTGCCCGGCTCGGGCTGGAACTGATCACCTATACCAATCCGCAGGGGGTTGCCGAGGGCGTTTCCCCGTTTACCCACGGCAGCAAAATCTATACGGATGTTATGAAGACCGATGCGCTCCGTCAGGTGCTCGACAGCTTCCGCTTTGACATGATCTTCGGCGGTGCGCGCCGGGACGAGGAGAAGAGCCGTGCCAAGGAGCGGGTCTTCTCTTTCCGCGACGCCGGCCACCGCTGGGAGCCGCGGGGGCAGCGGCCCGAGCTCTGGTCGATTCCCAACCTGCGGCGGCGCCGCGATGAAAGCTTCCGCGTCTTCCCACTCTCCAACTGGACGGAGCTGGATGTCTGGCGCTATATCGAGCGGGAGGCAATTCCGGTGGTGCCGCTCTACTTTGCGGCCGAGCGGCCGGTGGTGATGCGCGACGGGCAGTGGCTGCTGCAGGATGACGAGCGGCTGGAGCTGCTGCCGGGAGAGAATGTGGAGAATAAAATGGTCCGCTTCCGCACTCTCGGCTGTTATCCGCTCACCGCCGGGGTGGAGTCGACGGCAGCAACGGTTGCCGAAATTATTGCCGAGCTTGAGGCTGTCGATACGTCGGAGCGCTGTGGCCGGCTGATCGATTTTGATCAGGCCGGCAGCATGGAGAAGAAGAAGCGCGAGGGGTATTTTTAGAAGCAGGAACGAGGGAGAGACAGGAACGAGGAAAAGCAGGAACGAGGAAAGGCAGGAACGAGGTACGGGGATAAGGGTACGGGGGATGGGGATGAGATTTGAGGAGTTGGATGTTTGGAAGCGGGCGACTCGTTTGAGCGTAGCAACGTATCGCCAGTTGGCCTCCCTCAAGGATTTCGGTTTTAAAGACCAGATCACCCGTGCCTCGTTGTCGATTCCGAGTAATATCGCTGAGGGATTTGAACGGCTTTCTCAAAAGGAGTGCGTGACGTTCCTTTCATATGCTAAAGGCTCTTGTGGGGAGTTGCGTACACAGGTTCATGTGGGGATGGAAATCGGCTATATTGAACGAGAGCTCGGCAAGGAATGGCTCAAGGAGTCAGAAGAGATTTCCCTCATGCTCGGAGCGTTGATCAGAACCAAAAAGGGGTTTACCAAGTAATGAATTCAACTCTCGATCCTCGAACCTCGAACCTCGTTCCCGATTGTTCAAACCTCGATCCTCGAACCTCGGACCTCGATCCTCGATCCTCGATTCTGAAATTCCTGACCTGCGGCAGTGTCGATGACGGCAAATCTACGTTGATTGGCCATCTGCTCTACCAGACCGGCAATATCCCGGTCGATCAGCTGCAGCTGCTGGTCAGCGAAAGCGCCCGCATCGGCACCGCCGGTTCAGGTCTGGACTATTCGCTGCTGCTTGACGGCCTGCTGGCGGAGCGGGAGCAGGGGATTACCATCGATGTCGCTTATCGCTACTTTACGGCGGCCGGCCGCAAATTCATTGTTGCCGATACACCGGGGCATGAGCAGTATACCCGCAATATGGCGACCGGCGCCTCCCAGTGTGCGGCCGCCCTTATTCTCGTCGATGCCCGGCAGGGGATTCTGCCGCAGACCCGCCGCCATGCCCTGATCTGCGCTCTGATGGGGATTCGCAACCTGCTCTTTGTGGTGAACAAGATGGACATGGTCGGCTGGGATGAGAGCGCCTTCCAGCGGGTGGCGCTGCAGAAATCGGCGCTGGTCAAGGATCTTGAACAGTTCGGCATCAGATTGGCGGGATACGCCGCCATGCCGGTATCGGCACTGCAGGGGGACAACCTGACCGGGCTGTCCGCCAACACCCCCTGGTATAGCGGCATGACGCTGCTGCAGTGGCTGGCTGCCGTGGAGCCCGAGCCCTGGCGCGAAACGGCGCCGCTCCGATTTCCGGTGCAGCACGTGCTCAAGGGGCAGCGGGGTGGCGACGGCTGGCAGGCGGGCGTGCCGCCGGAGCTTCACAGTGCGGCCAGAGGGACTTTCCGGGCTTATGCGGGCACTCTGGTCTCCGGCAGCCTGGCTAAAGGGGACGAACTGGTCGCCCTGCCGTCCGGGATCAGGGTGCAGGTAGCTTCTATTTTTGCCGGGGAGCGGCAGCTCGACTGTGCCGCCTCTGGCAGCGCCATAGCCGTGACGGTTGTGGGGGAGCACGACATCGTCCGCGGTGACCTGCT
This sequence comes from Geobacteraceae bacterium, assembly GCA_041500085.1. Classification (GTDB taxonomy): domain Bacteria; phylum Desulfobacterota; class Desulfuromonadia; order Geobacterales; family DSM-12255; genus VEOV01. The sequence goes on along the minus strand of JBGQLM010000117.1, from coordinate 5,517 downwards.
GGTGCATGCCCAGGCGCGTGCGGAGGTGGCGGACCAGTTCAAGGTGAGACTCATCTGGATGGATGATGCACCGCTGTTCGCAGGGCGGCAGTATGAATTTGTCGGTGTCACCGGGGTGACCACCGCCGAGGTGATGCGCCTGCGCAACCGGATAGAACCGGAAACATACCGCAAGCTGGCTGCCGACACCCTGCAGAAGAACGATCTGGCCGAAGCCGAGCTGCACCTCTCCCGTGCGGTGCCGTTCGATGCCTATGATTACAACCGCGAGACCGGTGCGTTCATTCTCGTTGACCGGCTGACCAATGCCACTGCCTGCTGCGGCATGATCCTCCACCCGCTCCGCCGGGCAGAGAATGTCCACTGGCAGGTGGAAACCGTCGGCCGGGAAACCCGGTCGGCCATCAAGGGGCATGCTCCCCGGGTGATCTGGTTTACCGGTCTCTCGGGTTCGGGCAAGTCGACTATTGCCAACGCCCTGGAGATGCGGCTCAATCTGCTGGGGAAGCATACCATGCTGCTGGACGGCGACAACATCCGCCACGGCCTGAACCGCGATCTCGGCTTTACCGAGGCGGACCGGATCGAGAATATCCGCCGGATAGGCGAGGTCGCCAAGCTGATGACCGATGCCGGCCTGATAGTCATAACCGCCTTTATCTCCCCCTTCAGGGCGGAGCGCAACCTGGTGCGCTCCATGCTGCCCGGTGCCGAATTCATTGAGGTCTTCGTTGATACCCCGCTGGAGATCTGCGAACAGCGGGATCCCAAAGGGCTTTACAAAAAGGCGCGGGCCGGGCAGATACCGAACTTCACCGGCATCAATTCCCCCTATGAAGCGCCGCTGAACCCGGAGCTCACCATTGATACCGCAGTTGTTTCACCCGAGGAGAGCGTAGAGCGGATTCTGCGCTGGTTGGAACAGTAGGATTCAGAGCTGAAACTGAGGACAGAAAGCGGAGACTGCTATCATGCGACATATTCTTGTTACCGGCTCCTCCGGCTTGATAGGTTCGGAGGTGTCGCGTTATTTTCATTCTCTCGGGTGGCGTGTCCACGGCCTGGACAACAACCAGCGCGAGGTATTCTTCGGCCCGCAGGGGAGTACCCGTTGGAGCCAGCAACGTCTCATTGAAACTTTGCCGAATTTCCGTCATCATGAACTGGATATCCGCGACAGGCAGGGGGTGCTTGCGCTACTGCAGGAGTTGAAACCGTCCGGCATTATTCATACAGCCGCCCAGCCTTCACATGATCGGGCGGCAGCAATCCCTTTCGATGACTTCGACACCAATGCCGTCGGTACACTCAATCTCCTGGAGGCAGCCCGCCAGGCTTGTCCGGAGTCTCCGTTCATTCACATGTCCACCAACAAGGTCTATGGCGACCTTCCCAACAGCATTCCGTTGAAAGAGCTGGAAACGCGCTGGGACTATGATGATGCTTCCTTTGAGAACGGTATTGCCGAGACTTTCTCGATCGATCAGTCAAAGCACTCTCTGTTCGGAGCCTCGAAGGTTGCTGCAGATGTCATGGTGCAGGAATATGGTCGCTACTTCAATATGCCCACCTGTTGTCTGCGGGGTGGGTGCCTTACCGGTCCCAACCATTCGGGGGTTGAACTGCACGGCTTTTTGAGCTATCTCGTCAAATGCAACCTGGAAGGCCGCGAATACACGGTTTTTGGCTACAAGGGCAAGCAGGTGCGAGACAACATTCATTCTCAAGACGTGGCCCGTTTCATTCACTCTTTTTTCCTGGCCCCCCGTTGTGGTGAAGTCTACAACCTGGGTGGCGGCAAAGAAAATTCCTGTTCCATCCTCGAGGCATTTACGCTTACAGAAGAGTTCAGCGGCCGTAATCAGCTCTATCGCTATGTCGATGAAAACCGGATCGGCGACCATATCTGCTATTATAGTGATCTGACCAAAATGAGAGCGCACTATCCCCAATGGGACATCACCAAGTCACTCAAACAGACTGTTAGTGAGATTGTAACGTCGTGGCGGGAGAGACTTCCGTGAAAAAAGTTCTTATCACCGGCATCTGCGGTTTCGTAGGAAGTAGCCTTGCAAAGTCATGGCTTTCTGCGGAGTCCGGTCTTGAAGTCTACGGGATTGACAATTTCATCCGTCCCGGTAGCGAAAGCAACCGGCAGGCACTGCAGCGCCTGGGCATCAAGCTGTTTCATGGCGACATTCGCGTAGCTTCTGATTTCGAGTCATTACCCCCGGTTGACTGGGTGGTTGATGCCGCCGCCAATCCCAGCGTGCTGGCCGGCATCGACGGACAGACCAGCAGCCGCCAGCTTGTAGAGCATAATCTCCTTGGGACCGTAAATATTCTTGAATACTGCAAACGCTACAAAGCCGGATTCATCCTCATAAGTACCAGCAGGGTATACTCCATACCCCCGCTGGCGGAAGTCAGGGTCGAAATGCAAGGGGATGCGTTCCGGCTTTCGCCGGAACAAAATCTTCCGGGTGGACTGACTGCTGCCGGCATAAGTGAAGTGTTCAGCACCGCTCCCCCGATTTCCCTCTACGGCAGTACAAAGCTGGCGTCAGAATCTTTGGCTTTGGAGTACGGAGAGACCTTTGATTTTCCGGTATGGATCAACCGCTGCGGTGTTCTTGCCGGAGCCGGGCAGTTCGGTCGCCCGGACCAGGGAATTTTTGCCTTCTGGGTCAATACCTGGATCAGACGAAAACAGCTCACATATATCGGATTCGGCGGTAAAGGCTATCAGGTTCGCGACTGTCTTCACCCCCGAGATCTGATCACATTGATTAAGAAGCAGACTTCTTCCGACAGTTATGGAACCGTTCGCGTTGTCAATCTTGGCGGTGGTACAGATAATGCCATGTCTCTGGCTGAGCTTAGCTCGTGGTGCAGAGACCGCTACGGCCGACACCCTGTTGGCAGTAACCCGGAGAATCGTCGGTTTGACATACCATGGATGGTCATGGATTCAACTGTTGCAAGGGAAGTTTGGGGCTGGCGAAAAGAGACAACCCTGCTGCAAATCCTTGACGAAATTGCAGGGCATGCGGAGAAGCATCCGGATTGGCTCGAGCTTTCGGGGTCGATATGAATAATGTGGCGGAAGATAGAGAACTGCCGATACTGCTCTCGATTGTCCTGCCGGCTCGCGACGAAGAGGGCTGCATCTGTGCCACCGTTGAGCATCTTCACCTGGAACTCCGTCTGCAGAGAGTGCCTCACGAAATCGTGGTTGTTGATGACGGAAGCACAGACAGGACCTGGGAATTGCTGCAGGAACTGAAAGAACGCATATCTGAGCTTAAACCGGTTCAGAACATTGGATTGCACGGTTTCGGGCGGGCAATTATCTGCGGGTTGGATCACATGAGCGGCGATGCTGTGGTGATAATGATGGCGGACGAATCCGACGACTGTCGAGACGTGGTCCGTTACTGGGAGGAGCTTGGTAAAGGCTATGACTGTGTCTTCGGCAGCCGCTTCATCAAGGGTGGCGGGACCATCGACTATCCCTTTGTGAAGATGTTCTTCAACAGATTGGCCAACAGGTTCCTGCAGTTCCTTTTTGGGATAAAACTCAATGATACCACCAATGCTTTCAAGGCCTACCGGCGCGAGGTTATTGACGGCTGCCGTCCGCTCATTGCCCCCCATTTCAATCTGACCGTGGAACTCCCCCTCAAGGCGATTGTCCGCGGCTTCACCTGGACGGTCATCCCCATTACCTGGCGCAACCGGCGCACCGGGGTGGCCAAGTTGAAAATCAAGGAAATGGGGAGCCGTTATCTCTTCATCTGCCTCTACGTATGGCTGGAGAAGTACTTCTCCTGCGATGATTACCGGAAAAGGTGATTCAAGATTTATGAAGTGACAGCCCTGATGGTAGAAGGGATAGCCCGCAATTTCAAATAGCAAAATCTTCGTTGGCAAGCTATGCAGTCGGCTCAATTGCAGTTTGTTCCGAGGCGCGGAATAATCCGGAAGTAGCAAAGGAGATGCTTTTTGATTTTTGGGGCAGTCCCAGTGGAGTCAGGAAGATGTCGTATGCAACTTGCGATTTTTATTTCCGGGATATAAATAAATTATGAAACTTCAAATTAAAATTATTACTTATAAAAAGGTTGTTACATCGTGAGCTACCCCAAAATCTCAATCGTCACCCCCTCCTTTAATCAGGGCAAGTTTCTGGAGAAGACCATTCTCTCCGTTCTGGAGCAGGGTTACCTGAATCTTGAGTACATCATAATCGACGGCGGCAGTACAGACGAGTCGGTGGAGATCATCAAAAAGTACTCCGATCGTTTGGCCTACTGGGTAAGCGAACCGGACCGGGGGCAGAGCCATGCCATCAACAAGGGGTTCGAGAGGGCGACCGGGGAGATCTTCGGCTGGCTCAATTCCGACGACTGGTATCATCCTGGTGCGCTGCAGGCTGTTGCCGAAGCGTTTATGGCCAATTCTGATGCCGGGGCAGTGGTAGGGGCGGGGGAGCTGGTGGATGAAGCGGGAAACGTCTTAATTACGGCGGCAAGAAATGAAGTAACTGTGGAGACCCTTTATGATTGGATAGATAATTTCTTCTGGCAGCCGTCATGCTTTTTTCTGAAAAGAGTTTGGGACACATGCGGTCCTCTCGATGAATCCGTACATTTCGCAATGGATTTAGATCTGTGGATTAAAATAGCTCAAAGGTTTCCTTTTGTTTCGATAAACAAAAAACTTACATACAATTTAAGTCATGAAGAGGCAAAGACTACAAAAGATGTGCATATATCCATCGTTGACTCTGCAATGGTTGTACTGGCTCATGGTGGTGAACGGCCTGCACGAAAGCTTCTTGAGAAACACATAAGAAAATTGCTCGATGAAGGGAAAGAACTGGCAAGACTTTATGATGAAATAGGTGCATTGATGAGATTTATCGAGGGGAAAAAGCTTGAGATAGCTATTCAGAATGCCAATTTGAACGAAAGAGAACAACTTCTTCAAGGGATATATGGTTCTATTAGTTGGAAAATCACCAAGCCTTTGAGGATCATTGGTGAAAAAGTAAATCATTATTGTGATAAGTTGAGAAATAATTAAACCATAGATAACCTTCACCTTGAGCACTTCGACTATACACAAAAACACAAACCTATGGATACACGCTTAATGATAAACCCTAAAGTAACAATCATACTGGTCAATTATAACTGCATGCAGTATGTATCCGGCTTGTTCTATTCCTTAAGAAATCAGATTTACTCTGACTTTGAAGTATTAGTGTTTAACAACAGGTCAGATGATGGGTCTCTGGAAAAAATACATTCACTCTATCCGGAAGCACAAGTAATTGAGATGGGCGGAAATAGTGGTTTTAGCAGGCCTAACAATGAAGGGATCAGGCGTGCAAAGGGAGAATATGTCTTATGCCTCAATTTTGACGTTATTCTGGAAAACAATTTTCTGGAAGAGATGGTTAAATCCATCGAGCAGAGTCCACGGATTGGCTGGGTAGCAGCTAAGATGCTT
>JBGQLM010000116.1:0-12844 GCA_041500085.1 Geobacteraceae bacterium | reverse complement strand
GTCTGCGAATAATGGGCCTCGTAATGTTCCGGATAAGGGAGCGACTCGTCACCCCCTTCGATGTCCCTGCCATCAAACACCACGCTGGGAGATCCTGTTGCTACCAGTCGCCCTATGCCATTTGCCCGGCATGCGGCAATCGCCGCTTCGGTCCCTCTAACGTTTGCCTGATAATACCCGGCGTAATCCCCCCAGATTCCGGCTTTTGCCGCAACATGGAAGATTACGTCGCACCCCTGTGCGGCAGCAGTCAAAGCCGCTGCGTCGGCGACATCTCCGCCGACCTGCCGAACGCCAAGCTCATCAAGAGCCGGATGCCTGCTCCGTGAATAGCTGACGACCTCGTCGCCCCGCTCGCGGAGCATTGTTACGATCGCACTCCCAAGGAATCCCCCGCCGCCGGTCACGAGCGCCTTCATTTGATCCTTCCTGCAGCCCATTTGGCAAGCTTCTCCCGGAAGATCTTCGCATTATGCCGTATATCCACCGGAAACGCCGGATGGAAAAGAATATCCCTGATCACCGCGGTATGAGGATATCCGGCGCCGATCTCCAGAAGTTCCTGGCGGATGAGCGTCTTCCAGGAACCGCTCACCCCCTTTTCCAGCTCGACGCAGAGAACCGGACGCTGCCTGCCCGGCTCACCGATTCCGACAAGCGCGGTGCGGAACACTTCCGGATGGGTATTGAAAACCCCTTCCACGGGGATGGTGTACAGGGTTCCAGCTGCCGTCCTCACCCGATGGCTTTTCCTGCCGCAGAACCAGACCCTTCCCCGCTCATCGAGGTAACCCAGATCCCCCATCCGGTGCCAGAATCCGCCTGACGGGTCATGGATCTTTGCCAGTCGGGTCGCCTCGGGGCGGTTGAAATATGCTGCCGTCGCCTGCGGAGCGCGGACCGCTATCTCGCCGATCTGGCCGTCTGCAACCGTGAGATCTTCCGACCAGATATCGACCGGGTCGTCAGTGACCCCGATGACTGCCAGGGAAAGGCCTTTGACCGGCCTTCCGACACATATCCCCCGCCCTTGCCCGGTTGCGGCTGCCGTTTCGGAAAGTATCTCGCGGCTGCCTATGGAGCAGACCGGCAGCGCTTCGGTAGCGCCATATGGTGTAAAGATCTCGGAGCCTTCTGGCAGCAGTTGTGCAAAACGCTCCAGAGTCGTTGCCGGCACCGGCGCCCCGGCCGAGATGACCCTTTTCATATCGGGGATGGTGACTTCCTCTGCTTCGCCATATCTGCCGACACGATTGAGGAGCGCCGGAGAGCCGAACATGGACGTTGCCCGGTATTTTCGGGCGGTCTCGAGGATTTTTACCGGATCGACCATCCCCGGTCTGGTAAAATCCATCTCGGGAATCAGGGCGGTCATGCCGAGCGCCGGAGCAAAAAGTGCGAAGAGCGGAAAGGTCGGGAGATCAATCTCCCCTGGAGCTATTCCGTAGACATCCTTGAGCGCCGCGACCTGGGCAGCAAAGTTGCCGTGAGTATAGACAACCCCTTTGGGAGGGCCGGTGCTGCCGCTGGTAAAAAGGATCGCCGCTGTTTCATCCTGTCCGGTAACTGCCGGAACAAATGCTTCCACGGAAGAGCACTCAATCTCTTCCAGGGGGATGCCGCCCCAGAATCTGCCGCCGTTGACTGTTACGAACGTACTGAGGGTTGCTCTGCCCCAACCGAGCAGGCGCCTGGCAACATGTGCCTTCGGGATACCGATGAAAGCGGCAGGAGCAGCTTCGGCAAGACACCCTTTCATGTTGCGGGCGCCGATCCCGGGATCGATGAATACCGGCACGGCGCCGGCCTTGAAAAGGGCAAAGGTGACTGCGAAGAGTTCCGGGGAAGGAGGGACGAGAAGTGCGGTCCTTACACCTCTGGAAATGCCGGCTTTCTCGAATCCGGCGGCAAGTCTGCTGCTCCAGAGGTCGAGCTGGCTGAAAGTCAGGGTCCTCCCCTTTTCTGGGAAGATGATGGCAGCGTTTTCCGGATTAAGCTGCGCCATTTCCGACAGTGAGCGGGAGATATTTACGTAATCGTCAGACCGCATCCCGGTTCACCCTTTCGGCTCTTTATCGATGGTTTCGCCTGACTGATCAATTAGATTTGTCGGAATATGCCGGGCAGCCCAGAAAAGAAGGAGGGTAACAGCTATAGAAAAAAATGCGACTGTAAATGCAAGTGTCTCCCCGTGCCAAAGAGAAAAGAACCATCGTATCAATTCGTCTGAAACAATGCTCAGCTTGCCGCCATAGGCTTCAAGTTCGTGCCGGTAAGCCTTTGAATTCTGGAATTCATTGACCAGTGCATTCTGTTCTTCCTGGGACGCAGTCAGAAAGATAGCTGTCGAGGCAATCGCACCGGCAATAAGTGTCAACCGTGCAGAAATTTGAAGGCGCCTTTTCAGCAGAGCTCGCTCATTCACCAGGCTGTTATCCCTTTGATACCTGTCACGCGCTGTAGCCGCTCTTCAGCATCCGTGCGACCTCTTTGGCATGATAGGTAAGGATAATGTCGGCTCCGGCGCGTTTGAAGGAGATCATGGTCTCCATGATGACCCGCGCCTCATCTATCCAGCCGTTCATTGCAGCGGCCTTGATCATGCTGTATTCGCCGGAGACGTTGTAGGCGGCAATGGGAATGTCGAATTCGTTGCGCAGGTCGCGGATGATGTCAAGATAGGGGAGCCCCGGCTTGACCATGATGATGTCAGCCCCCTCCTCCAGATCCATCCGTGCTTCACGCAGCCCCTCAAGGCGGTTGGCGGGGTCCATCTGGTAGGAACGGCGGTCACCGAACTGCGGGGTGGACTCGGCAGCTTCACGGAACGGTCCGTAGTAGCCCGAGGCGTACTTGACTGCATAGCTCATCAGCGGGATGTTGTCGAAGCCGTTGGTGTCGAGAGCTTCCCTGATGGCAGCGACCCGGCCGTCCATCATGTCCGACGGCGCAACCATATCCGCACCGGCCCGGACATGGGAGAGTGCCTCTTTGGCCAGGAGTTCCAGAGTGGAATCGTTGTCCACATCGCCGTCCTTGATAATGCCGCAGTGGCCGTGGTCGGTGTATTCGCACATGCAGACATCTGTGATGACCGCAAGTCCAGGGACACCCTTTTTCAGCGCCCGTATCGTCTCCTGGATGATCCCGGTATCGGAATAAGCGTCGCTGCCGACAGCATCCTTGGCCTCCGGAATGCCGAAGAGGATGACGGCAGGAACCCCAAGCTCATGAGCTTCCTGAGCCTCGGCCACGATATTCTCGATCGACTGCTGGTATATTCCCGGCATGGAGGAGATCTCCTTCCTGATCCCCTTGCCGAATGCGGAAAACATCGGGTAGATAAGGTCATTGGCGGAGAGGGATGTTTCCCGCACCATCCTTCTGAAAACCTCTTTTCCTCTGATGCGGCGGGCACGAAACGTAGGGTAGAACATGATTGACTCCTTTTTATTGAACGTTGAAAAAGTCTGAAATTGCTTCTGTCATGTTTTCAAGTGTGTACTTTTGCGGCTCGATATGAACCTTCAGGCCGAGCTCCCGGCAGGTTTGCGCGGTTACCGGGCCGATTGCCGCGACTTTCACCCCTTCCAGGAGCCGGAGCAACCTGTTCTCGCCTAGGATCGCGGCCAGGTTCTCCACGGTCGAGGACGAGGTGAAGGTGACACAATGGACCTTCTGCTCTTCCAAGGCCAGCAGTGCTCTTTCGGGAATAGTGTCAGGGATGATGTTCCGGTAGGTTACCGGAGCAGTGACAGCAGCCCCCATTTCGCCAAGGGCCATCGGTATGACATCACGGGCTTTGTCGGCCTTCGGGAACAGGACTTTTTTCCCCTTCATCTCCATCCGCCCGAACTCGGCGACTACCCCTTCAGCCTTGTAATCAGCGGGGACCAGGTCTGGCCGTATCCCGTGAGGACAAAGTGATGCGGCTGTCTTGGGGCCGACGGCACATACCCGGCATCCGGCTAAAGCCCGGGCATCAAGACTCTTTGCGGCAAGACGGCTGAAAAAGAACCTGACGGCATTGGCCGAGGTGAATACCAGCCAGTGGAACGAAGGCAATTCCTGTATTGCCAGGTCCAGCTCTGCATATGACTCGGGAGGGACGAGACTGATGGTGGGGCATTCGTAGACTGAAGCCCCCTTCTCTGCAAGGAGCCTTGAAAACTCCCCTGCCTGATCCGCTGCACGGGTAACCAGTATTCCCTTGCCGAAGAGCGGGCGTGAATCGAACCAGCGAAGCTTCTCGCGGAGCCTGACAACCTCGCCGACAATGGTTATTGCCGGAGCCTTGAAAGCCTCTTTGTGGGCCTTTTCTGCGATATCTGACAGCGTGCCAACGAGGATCTGCTGCTCAGGTCGTGTCCCCCAACGGACAAGTGCCACGGGAGTATCCGGAGATCTCCCGTGGTCCATTAGAGAGGCCGTTATCTGCGGAAGATTCTTGACCCCCATGTAGAAGACTATTGTACCGCTACCGAGAGAAAGTCTTTCCCAATCGATCTCCGTGTCGTCCTTTTCCTGATGTTCATGCCCGGTGACAAAGGCGACTGATGTGGTGACACTCCTGTGCGTCAAAGGGATCCCGGCATATGCTGCCGCGCCGATTCCGGCTGTCACGCCCGGAACAATTTCATAGGATATGCCTGCCGCAACCAGAGCTTCGCACTCTTCGCCGCCGCGTCCGAAGATGAATGGATCTCCCCCTTTGAGCCGGGCAACGACCTTGCCTTCCTTCGCCTTTTCGACGAGCAGCGAGTTGATCTGCCACTGTTCGTGATTGTGCGCTCCGCCAATCTTGCCGGCATAGATCAGCTCGGCGTGCGAAGGAGCGAATTCAAGCAGCTGCTCGTTGGCAAGGTAATCGTAGACCACAACGTCGGCGAGGGAGATACACTCTCTCCCCCTGACCGTGATCAGTCCGGGATCACCGGGACCGGCGCCGATGAGATAAACATGTCCGATTTTCATAAATAATTCCACTCAATCGCCAGCTGCAGCATACTGCCGGAATGAGTACCTTAGGGGCGATTTCGTCGCAATTTCTGGCGATATGGAGCGTTAAGCAGCAGATACTGTCTGAGCGAAGCGAGTTTATCTGCTGTAGCGCAATGAGCCTGAAATTGCAGAAATGGCCCCGTAGTACGAATGCAGGCGGTATGCTGCAGCTCTTGCGCAATAAAAAACGCCGCCGGAAAAAGGGCGGCGTCATGTTTTAGGTCCGGCAGCTATCAGGCGCCGATTTCACGCTGATAGACCTCTTCGAGTATCTCTTTGCCGCCATTCCGCAGTAGACGCTCGGCAAGCTCGCAGCCGAGATTCTCGCATGCGTGCACCGGGCCGATGATGCTCTCCTTGAGAGTGCGGGAGCCGTCAACGGATGCGATGAACCCTGTCAGTTTCATCTGGTCACCGGTGACCTCCCCGAATGCGGCTATAGGAACCTGACAGCCCCCTTCGCAGCGCTTCAGAAGCGCACGTTCAGCCCTTACCGCGTAGCTCGTATCAGCATGGTTGAAAAAGGCAATGGTCTCTTTTACCGCTTCATTGCTGAGGTCGCACTCGATGCCGAGAGCACCCTGACCGATTGCCGGAAGTGAAAGCTCAACAGGGAGCAGTTCGGTTATCCGGTCGGCAAAACCGAGCCGGTTGAGACCGGCGGCAGCAAGGATCACGGCGTCAAGCCCTTCTGTCTCGAGTTTTTTCATCCTGGTCTCGACATTGCCGCGGATAACGACCATCTGCAGGTCGGGACGCACCTTAAGGAGCTGCGCCTGTCGCCGCAATGCAGAGGTGCCGATCTTTGCCCCTTTGGGAAGGTCGGCGAATTTGACCCCGTTCGAGATGACAGCATCACGCGGATCTTCGCGCTCGGTAATGCAGTGTAGTCCGAGACCTTCGGGAAAGTCGGTAGGGACATCCTTCATACTGTGAACGGCTATATCGATCTCGCCGCGCAGCATCGCCTCCTCGATTTCCTTGACAAAGAGTCCTTTCCCTCCGACCTGGGCGAGCGGAACATCGAGAATCTTGTCTCCAATGGTCTTTATCTTGGTGAGAGTCACCTCAATACCGGGATATCTCTTCTCAAGCTCGGATTTTACCCAGTTCGCCTGCCAGAGTGCGAGCTGACTTGCCCGGGTGCCTATTCTCAGTTGCTTTAACGCCATTATATATATCTCCTTTTCAAGTTCATTGCTTACGATATCAGGAACGAGGATCGAGGTCCGAGGAGCGAGAAAACCTTTATCCTCGATCCTTTATCCTCGCCCCTTCGGTTATTCTTCCAGCTCCAGTTCCTCGTCCTGCCCATTGCCCCCTATCTCCAGCTCGAAGAGAGCCCTTACGGCATCTACATAAAGATCGGTCCGGCCTCCCTGCCCGGCCTTCTTGATCAGGCTGGTCGGAGGATGGAGCAGCTTGTTCATTATCGCGTTCGTGAGGGCCTCAAGACGTTTCTGCCCGTCCGGGGGAAGCTCTTTCCAGTTGGCAAGGGTTTTTTCCAGCTCTGCCCGGCGGATTTCGTCGAATTTGCTTCGCAGGGCAACGATAGTCGGTGTGACATCCAGAGAAGAGAGCCATTTGAAGAACTGACCTATCTCCTCGTTGACGATCGCTTCCGCCTTTTTCGCCTCTTCACTGCGCTGCTGAAGATTTGATGCAACGACCTCCTGAAGATCGTCCACCGTGAAGAGATAGACGTTTTCGACATTATTGACAGCCGGATCGATATCCCTGGGGATTGCGATGTCTATGAAGAACATCGGCTTCTGTCTGCGGCGGCGCATAACTGCTTCCAGGTCGCCGGCACCGATGATCGTGTGCGGTGCGCCTGTTGAAGAAAGAATTATGTCAGCCTTGTGGAGCTGGTCAAAAAGGTCATCGAAACGGACTGCCTTACCTTCAAACTCGTCTGCAAGTTTTTCTGCACGCTCAAAGGTGCGGTTAGTGACCATCAATCCACGGACGCCGCTGTTCAGAAAATGTTTTGCCGCCAGTTCGCACATCTCTCCGGCGCCTATCAGCATAACGGTCTTGTCGGAAAGGTCATTGAAGATCTTTTTGGCGAGCTCGACCGCGGCAAAGGCAACGGAAACGGCTGATGAAGCGATCTTCGTTTCTGTCCGGACACGCTTGGCAACCGAGAACGCCTTGTGCAGGAAGCGGTTCAGTATGATCCCGGAGGACTTGTACTCGGCAGCATAGCCATAGGAGGTCTTGATCTGTCCGAGGATCTGCGGCTCTCCGACAACCATGGAATCAAGACTTGAAGCTACCCTGAAAACATGGCGGATTGCGTCCTCGCCGTGAATCGCATAGATGTGCTGCTCCAGAGTCTCAAGCGGGAAGTTGTGGTAGTCGGAAAGGAAGCGTTTTACCCGGGCGATGCCGCCGGCGATATCCTTGGTCGTGACATAGACCTCGACACGGTTGCACGTGGAGACGATGACCCCTTCGGTGATCCCGTCGAGCGCTACCAGGGCGCTTAGAGGCTTTTCCATCTGTGTCGGGGAAAATGCCAGCTTTTCCCTGATTTCGACAGCAGCGGTTTTATGTGAAAGTCCGACAACAACTATATTCATATCAGCTCAGCCTCTATTTGTAGGTGTGGAGTCCGGTCATCAGCAGGTTCACCCCAAGGAAGGTGAACAGCATTACGAAGAAGCCGATGATAGCCAGTATAGCGGCTTTCTTGCCGCGCCAACCGGTTGTCAGCCTGCCGTGAAGAAGAGCGGCATAGACGAACCAGGTGATGAGCGACCAGGTCTCTTTCGGATCCCAGCTCCAGTAAGTCCCCCATGCAGTCTCCGCCCAGATCGCACCCGAGATTATGGCAACAGTTAACAGTGGAAAGCCGAATGTCAGGCAGCGGTAGTTGATCTCATCAAGGGTATTGAGCGAAGGAAGCCGCTGGAAAAGCCCCCCGAGCTTCTTCTTCTTGAGGAACCGTTCCTGCATTAGGTAGATGATTGCAGCACCGAAAGCCACGGCAAAACTCGCATAACCGAGGAATGCCACAACCGTATGGATGACAAGCCATTTGCTCTTGAGCGCCGGGTTGAGCGGTGCAAGTGCGGAAGGGAAAAGCGATGATATGGCCATCAGCACAAGTGCTACCGGAGTCACGAAAGAGCCGAGCACAAGGATCTTGAAGCGCCTTTCAATGAAGATGAACACCCCGACCACTGCCATACTGAAAAAGGAGAGCGATTCGTGCAGATTCGTAATCGGAGTATGCCCTGCTACAACATACCGGTGAATGGTGAAGACGACGTGTATTGCAAAGCCGGAAGAGATCAGGCACCTGGCAAACTTCCCGAGAGATTCGGACGGCTTCGCGAGATAGACCAGATAGGCGACTGTAGCAGACATGTAGAGCGCAAAAGTGATGTAGAAGAGGGTGGCGTTCATTAGGGGTCCTTGATAGCTGACTCAAAAGTTTCGAGAGTGTAGCCTTCTCCAAAATGCTTCAGAAGAAGCCTGTTTATCTCCGCTACGGCGTCTGCCGCAAAAAGCTCGGGAAGATTTTCGGCCAGATCGCTTAAAACCCGCTTATTGTACGTACTCCCGGCTCCATCCGTCAACAGCTTTTCACGGATAACGCCCAGCAATCTGACTGTTTTTGCGTATTCCGGGCCATAATCCCTGCCCAGCTCTCTTTTGAGGGCAGCGGAGAGAGATGGTGCCTTGTTGTTGGTCGAAATGGCTATGGAAAGATCTCCCTGTCTTATCATGGCAGGAGAGGTAATGTTGCCTGCAGCAGGATTGTCGGTAACTTCGACGAGAATCTTCATTTTTTCCGCTTCCCTTGCGACAGCAAGATTGGCATCATGATCGTTCGTAGCAGCGATGACTATGAAAGCTCCCGCAAGGTCACCATCCTCATATCTGCGTGCGATATGCTCAATCTGGCCATTGTCCCGCAACTTCTGAAGTGTGTATGTAAGAGTAGGAGAGATGACTGTAAGTCTGGCATCAGAAGGGAGGATATTGGAGACTTTTCGTTCTGCAACACCGCCCCCGCCTATGATTACCACGGATTTGGCCTTGATCTGGATATTGAAAGAGAGGTAACCCATTGATCTGCTTTCGCACACTCCCCGAAAAAATATTGCAATTCCCCGGGTACTCTGATAATTATATCGTTCTGCTTGCATCAGCTTACGGGTAACGGCAGCTAAAAGTCAACCAGAAACAGAATAATTGTATAGTAATTACGCGCTTGTAGCTCAGCTGGATAGAGCAACGGACTACGAATCCGTAGGTCGGGAGTTCGAATCTCTCCAAGCGCGCCAATTAAAACAAGGGGTTACAGTCACAAACTGTTGCCCCTTTATTTTTAAAAACACTTCTGTCTAACCTTTGTCTAACCTTATCGACTTCGCAACTTATCACTTTAAAGCCTGTATTTTCCTGCTGTTAGCTTTTTTGACTCGGATCTCGAATGATTGTTTGCGGTTTTTCGCAAATAATCTTGAGAGACCGAAAAGGTATTTAACCATACATTGATCCTTGGCATTGAAACTGCGAATTACTTCCTTCGTAGCATTACTCTGCACTGAACACCATCACCAAACCCGCCATATACACCCTCAAAGTTTTTTGGGCCTGTGGGCTTGGAACAACGGTGCCATTCATAGAATATCAGTTACAGTGGTATCCCCTTTGACGTAACCACGAGATATAGATCGAAATACCCTACTTGTTGCGGGATTCCCGTTCTCTTTCCCCTTCATATCCCTTAAGTATTAGGCAGTTGGCAATCAAGGCAGACAAAGATATGCCATAAATTCAAGTCCTATGTAAATGACCTTCAAGGTATTGCTGTTACTGGCTTCTACGTTAATTGGGATTTTTCAGATGGGTTGGTTTGGCGGATGTTATCGGTTTTCCTTGCAGGCGAATAATCAACCATTGAATGCGGTCTGGGTGTTTCTGGTAGCCATCATAAGAGCCCCATTTCTACAAAAGAAAGATATGTGTCACCGATACTTGCTTCCATGCATGTCTTATTCGATATGTCTGGATTACCAAAGGGTAAATGCGTCAATGTCTTGCTGTTAGTAATGTAGGAGGTACTTTAAAGTTCGAAAATTATCGTAATAAGCAAAACTAATTTCCGCTATGAACGGGCCAAGCATAACCGTTCTGGTGTTTAAATCGACCGGTCATTAAGCCTGCACTCATAGCCCAGACGAAGTCAGTGTTAACTGGATTAGTGCTGGATGACCAGTAATTGCCATCCAAATTGTAGATCATAACACCAAGTCTGGCCATGTTTTCATGCCAACCTGTATTATTGTCATCTCCAATGTTCACAAAGTCATCCCACTCTTCCTTTGATGGTAAACGCCAACCGGTTTTACCGGCATAACTTAGATTTTGCACCCATGTCATTGCTTCATTCCAATTCATGCTACGACCGGCAATATCAGAGTTTTTCGCCCAGATAAGTCCGGTCTTAGTGTCGATTACAATATCGGAATTCTTAAGATCATAGCGTGATTTCATAGATGCGAGGAGAAGTTTATCTTCCTCTTTCTTTGTCTGCTCCCTTTCCGGGCCTGTTAGCCGTTGCCCCAGGATTTCCTCTCTCGTAAATTCCAAAATCTCCTTTCTTATGCGGAATGAGAAACAAAAAGCCCCAATGACCAGATGTCAAAGGGGCTTGAGGTGGAAGTAACAACTAATTCGTACCTTCAACCTTCTCCAAGGGACTTCACACCCTCAATCAATAACCTTCCTGATGAAGGCTGAGGTAAGTTTTTTGCGTGCACTTCGTACTCAAGATCTACCATTTCACCAAGATCAAGAAGCGGACATAGGCAGAAGGGTTCTGCATCTATTTCGAAATCATGATTATGCATGAGATCGTCCCTGACAGAAATCTTGAGTTTATTTTCTTTGACTGAACACCGGTACGGGTCGGGGAAGCGTGAAGGAATCGTAGGCATGGAGATCCCAGTTGAATCGAAGTTGTAACGGCTGTTAAACTTACGCTTATGCGTGCGTTCATACATGGTTATAAATGGTTCTGTGAGTCCAAGGTCAATTTTAGTGGCCTGTAAAATGACCTTCATAACGTATTCTGGAACTTCGGGATAAAGTCGGATGGTCGTATTTTGCAGCAGCTCTCTTTTTAAAAAGCGTATTTTGCTGGATCCTTTTATGTAGACTATTATCCCTTCTGCAGGTGAGGTCCCAGTGTTTAGAAGGTTGATGAAGGCATAAGGGCGATGGATTCCCCTTTTCCTTAACATCTTCGAAATGCCATTATTGAAGAGTTCATAGGATCTTGACGCCAACTCGTAACGGTTAATGAACTCCTCGAAGTCATCCGTTGCGAGCTTGATCGCGTTCAATATCTTGTCAAGGAAATCATTGACGTCCTCTACAGGGAAGGCCGGAAACTCCTTGCCACTCGGATATCGGTCCTTAATGGAACCTAGTTCTTCTGAATGCTTCTTGACCAAATCCACGTCTTCTGATCGCAATACAAGCGCATTTAGCTGAGTCAGCACCTTGGCCTGAACAAGCTTTTCCCGAGAGAGCACCTTAAGTTGCTGAGTATCACCACGGGTCGGTAGAAGAAATGAAACACTGAGCTTCGGTGCAGTAGCATTGCTTTCAATATATGACGAAAGCCGCATTGTAGCAATTTCGTCAGGTGTTGCTTGGGCAGTAGCGGATCCTCGCCTGATGTAGACAGTATTCTTATTGAGCTTCCCGTAATCTTTATTAATGTAGAATGGCCGTTCCTGTACTGGAATGTGAATTACCGCGATGTCCGCTCCCTTAAATTTTAGGTTTTGGTAGGAAAAGGATAATGGCTTCTGAGTCTTAGAATTAACGAACTGCTGCAACTGTGCATCGTCAAGAAACTCAGCAATCCCCACAACTGATTTTTCGCCGCCCTTTAGCTCTTTAATGCCAATGATAATGTAGGCATCGGCCCTTCGCCAAGCGTTAGCAAATGCGAGGATGTCTTTTAGGATTTCGCTTTTTTCTGTATCGTTTGCACCTACGAAATTGTATTGATCACGTTTAAAGTCAAGAGTCGTGCTCTCTTCTTCGAATAGCAGCGATTGCACAAGTTGTTCGTTAACGTTCATTTCTCTGTCCATTTGTAAGTTGTATTCAGCCCGCTCGTCGTTTTCTTTTGGTTCCAACGCCACTTATTTCAATCAACGGCTTGAGGATGACCTGTGAAAGAAGCAAAACAGGTCTATTCGCGTATTATCGGTCGATACAACATTTTTTGTACTTGATGCCGCTGCCACAGGGGCACAGCTGGTTTCTCTCTATTTTCTTGCCGGTAAATCTAGGATCAAAATCTCCCATTTTTTGCCCATTTGGTAAGTCACTAACGATCTCATCCATTTTCTTTGATTGCTTCCATTTGTAATCTAGCCGAACCCCAAAGCGTATTGAAAGGCCATTGGCAGGAGTAATACAAATGCCAAACCAGTTATCGGCTCGCTGCGTGTACTTTCGCCGCTCACAATGGGCTCCCAGGCGCTCAATTGCTATGTTAGGAGCATCATCGTTACAGTGAATAGTTAAGCCTGTATTTCCCTCACTTATACCGAGCGTCAAATCATGATTCTTTCTATCACTTCTGAACATTACAACTATTCTATCTATGCCTTTACTTATCTTATCAATAGTGTCTTCGGCTAATGTCAATAGCATAAAGCCGAGATCTACAGTGGCGGCATCCTCCTTATCTTCAAAGCTGCCAACAAGCTTCCATAAAGTTTTCTTCTTAAATCGAGTCAATATTCCGTCAGGGGTTGCTTTGCCCGACACACCATCACGACGAACCATCATTGCTAAATCG
>JBGQLM010000115.1:0-12911 GCA_041500085.1 Geobacteraceae bacterium | reverse complement strand
GCACAGTTGGCAAGCACGGAAATGAGAACACGATAGGAAGCTACGTCAAGAATCAAGGTAAAACCTATCAGAAGCTCCATGCCGACTATCAGTTGGTGTTGTTCTAAATACCCCGCTGCTTGCGGCGGGGTTGTTTATTAAATCTGTTCATCCCGTCCGGTGCGACAGCCGATTTCTGGTATAGTTTGAGCAGGAAGGGTAAAATATTTTTCGCCATGAGGTTACACCATGACAGAATCACTTGTCTCCGGTGACGGAACTGTCCGTATCCGGGAAATGTCCATCGACGATTTTGCCGAGGTCTTTCATATCGGCGAAGAGGTCTTTACCGCCGATTATTCCCAAAGCCTTTACCGGACCTGGGATGAATATGAGATCACCACCCACTTCAATTCGGACAACGAACTCTGTCTTGTGGCGGAAGCCGGGGAAAAAATTCTCGGGTTTGCTTTGGGGACAACGGTGGAGAAGCACAATTCACCCTGGAAGTACGGCTACCTGGTCTGGCTTGGGGTCAGAACGGGTATCCAGCAGGGAGGAGTGGGAAGCGGACTGTTCAAGGAGGTCAAACGCCGCATGAAGGAACAGGGTGTACGGATGATCATCATAGATACCTCTGCCGACAACCTGCCTGCGATCCGCTTCTTCCAGAAGCAGGGATTCGGTGATACGCAGCAGCACGTCTACATGTCCCTCAACCTGACCCGCAAAGGGAAGAAAAAGCATGGGAAGAAGCCATGACTGACCGTCTTGAGAGGGTCTGGCGGGCTATCGATCCCGAGCGATTAAGGAGCACATTTCTCGATCTGCTCGAGATCTATTCGCCGTCGGGCAAGGAAGAGGACATCCAGCTCTATCTGGAAGAACTCCTCAGCCGGGCCGGTTTTGTGGTGCAGCGCCAGGAGGTCGAGGAGGAGCGCTACAATCTGCTCGTCACCATGGGTGAGGGTGAACCGGTCCTTTATCTGGTTGGCCACGTGGATACCGTCCCTGCCTGGGACCTGGAGACATTCGGGGCCAGTGAGGATGGGGAGATCATCCGCGGACTGGGGAGCGCCGACATGAAGGGGGGATGCGCCGCCATGGTGGAAGCATGGCTGGCCATGGCCGGAGCTCTGGAGCCGTCTGAGCGCCCGTGGGTCGGGCTGCTTCTTGTGGTCGGTGAGGAGGAGAACGGCGACGGCAGCGCCACTTTTCTTGAACAGTGTCAGCCACCCTGGGTCGTTATCGGAGAGCCAACGGGTCTGGCGGCCTGCTTTGCCCATTATGGCTATCTGGAGGCGGGATTCGTCACCCGCGGACATCGGAGTCACTCCTCTCTCCCCGAATTGGGACATAACGCCGTTGAGTCGATGCTGCGGGTTCTGCTGCTCTTGGGTAATGATCCCCTGTTTGACCGAGCGAAATCGGACATCGTCTATTCCATACGGGAGATGCGGTCGTCTCGGGCCGGTTTTGTTGTTCCTGACAGGTGTGAAGCCTGGATCGATCTGCATCTCCCGCCCAAAAAGAATCCGGAAGCTCTCCAGGAGGCGATGCGCCGGCTTGTTGCCGGTGCCGGTCATTTCATTCCGGGCCTGGACCTGGAACTCTCCTTTGACTTTGCTTCTGCCGGTTACAGTCTTGGTACCGACAATCATGCCGCTGAAACTCTGCAGGCGATCTATCCCGGGCTGGGACTGCAACTCAATCAGGATGCCTTTCGCTCCCATTCGGACGGCAACCTCTTTTTTGCGGCCGGCTGCAAACCGCTCATTCTCGGGCCCGGCTCACTGGAATCAGCTCATACACCGGACGAACAGGTCAGCCGTGATGAAGTTTCTGCTGCAGCACGCATCTATGCGGCGCTCTGTCTGAATATGGGCTAGGAGTCTATCGGACTCTAGTCCCCGTCATCGATGCCTCCCCCTCCTTGCCGTCAGGCTGCCTGTTCTGCTATAATCAAAAAAAGTCGCGTCAGGTGGATGAATTTCGGCTCGAATCCCTGGCATCAGAAGCGAAAGGAAGACAATGGCCCGTGCAATACTCTGCCCTAAATGCAGGCAGCTTATAGGAAGTGAAGAGTCGGTCTGTTCCTGGTGCGGAACTTCCCGGTCCGCTCCATGGTGGCATATCCTGAACTGGACAAAAGGTGCCATGGGCGGTGATTGGGTCGTCAAGTCCATCATAACGGTCAATATCCTTTACTATGCCGTTTCGCTTATGTTCGGCATGAAAGGCGGATTTCTTTCCCCGTCCCAAGGCAGCCTGATGATGCTGGGGGCTACCGGTACCGTACCCATTGACTACTACGGCAGGGTCTGGACGCTTCTCACCGCGAACTATCTGCACGGCGGCATCATACACCTGCTCTTCAACCTGATGGCCCTGTACCAGATCGGGCCATGGGCTGCAACCGAATACGGCGCCAGTCGCATGTTTATTATCTATACCCTGGGCGGCGCTGCCGGTTTCCTGCTCTCTTACGCGGCCGGAGTCCCATTCACGATCGGCGCTTCAGCTGCAGTATGCGGTCTGGTAGGATCTCTGCTCTTCTACGGCAAGAGCAGGGGCGGGAGCTATGGCAATGCCGTGTATCAGCAGCTGGGCGGCTGGGTGATCAGCATCTTTATCTTCGGGCTGCTGTTCCCGGGCATAAACAACTGGGGTCACGGAGGCGGTCTCATCGGCGGGGCATTGCTCGGGATGCTTCTGGGGTACACGGAAAAAAAGCGGGAGAACGTTTTCCATCATGTCCTGGCACTGTTCTGTGCCGTGGCGACGCTGGCAGTTCTCGGTCTGGCTCTGTCACAAGCCCTGTGACATACAATTCCTGTCGAGGTGTGACATGAAGAATATTGTTGCTGTAATGATCGCGTTTGCTGCAGCGGTAATGTCGGTCGGTGAGGGACAATGGTATGTCGGTGACGAGCGTTGTCCTCCCCCAAAGGATGATGGAAGTTACTCCGCCCCCTACAAAGCCCTTGACCACCAGTATGACTATCCCACCTTTAGCGGAGCCGACAAGCCGGGCTGGTCATGTTCCTACCAGAGGGAAGACGGAGTGATAGTCCAGTATGGAGACAGCAGGACGCCTCAACAGCAGTGGCTGGCAATCTGGAAGCCCGAGAGTCAGTAATGGATACCTCTGTCATAAGGGTAGTAAATGTCCTGTAACCAAAGGTGAATAAATGTTTGAAGACCAGTACAACGATCAGATGGAAGCGGAGATTCAAAGGCTTGAGGCGGAAAAACGTTCTATGGAGGCCGGGCATCAGGCTGTCAGGAGCATCGTATCCAGAAAACACTGGATATTTGACCTTGATGGTACCCTGACCGTTGCGGTGCATGATTTCAAAGCCATCAAAGAGGCGCTGGAAATCCCCTTCGAAGCTGACATCCTTGAGCATCTGGAAGCTCTGCCCCGGGAAGAATCCGTTCTGCTTCATCGCAAGCTGGATCTCATCGAGCGGGATCTGTCCCAAAAAACAGCGCCTGCTTCAGGTGCGCTGGAACTTCTCTCACTGCTTGCGCATGACGGCTGCAGGATCGGGATTCTAACACGCAATACCCATGAGATCGCCCGTTTGACGCTGAAGTTCACCGGGCTTGATGAGTACTTTCCGGAGCCGTCATACATAATCGGCAGAAATGAAGCCATGCCAAAGCCCGACCCGCAAGGAGCGCTGCATCTTGCTGCACTCTGGGGTGTACCTCCTGAGGATATCGTTGTGGCCGGGGATTACCTGTACGATCTCCTCTGTGGCCGAAGCATCGGGGCAGCGACCATACATGTCGACCCCGCGGGGGAGTTTCGCTGGAGCGAATTCTCCGATCTGCGGGTATCATCTCTGCATGAACTTGCAGCAATGCGGAAACTCCATGGCGGAGAAGAAACTTATGTCTAAAGGTTATCTGGCTAACAAGGAGCGTTTGAACGATATCAGCAACTTCGGCAAGGCTATCGGCAAGCGGGCCGGCTTCAAATGCGAGTGGTGCGAGAACAAGGATGACCTGCGGATATGGGATTATCAGCCGGAGAAAGATCCTGAAGCGGGAACTCTGGCTCTGCTCTGTCAGAAGTGCCGGGATTGGGCCGAGGGGAAGAAGCCCGAGCCTAACGAACTCCATGCCATCAGAAATGCTCTCTGGAGCGATATCCCTGCGGTAGCAGAAGGTGCTGCACGGGTTATGGCAAGGTGCAGGGAGACGTGGGTGAGGGAGGCAATTGAGGAAAGCTTTATAGATGAGGCGGTAAAAACGGAGATATTGAAGTAATGATGTCAGGAGGTCGGGCTCTGCCTGATGAGAGCCTTAGGGCTGTTTCGTCGCAATTCTTGGTGAAATGGAGCGTAAAGCAGATATTGTCTGAGCCCGAAGGGCGAGTTTATCTGCTGTAGCGGAATGAGCCTAGAATTGCAGAAATAGCACGTCAGCTCGAAGCAGGCAGAGTCCGACCGACCTATTCAGGATAAACAGTTTTTTGAAGGATACTATGAAGATATGGATTGATGCCGATGCCTGTCCGCGAGTCATAAAGGAGATCCTGTTCAAGGCATCGGAGCGGCTGAAAATCCCGGTTTGCCTTGTTGCGAACAAGGGACTCGCCAAACACCACACCCATCTTGTGGATTCCGTGGTCGTCGCAAATGGCTTCGATGTGGCTGATGATTACATCGCAGAGCACGCGACCCTGGACGACCTGGTGATAACAGCGGACATCCCGCTGGCAGCCAGGGTCGTTGCCAACGGCGGAGTAGCACTCGATCCGAGAGGCGATCTCTATACTGAGGAGAATGTAGGGGAGAGGCTTTCCATACGTGATCTGATGATGGAGCTTCGCTCTGGCGGACTTGTCCAGGGAGGCCCGGCACAGTTCAGTCTGACCGACAGGCAGCGCTTCGCCTCTTCGCTCGACAGGCTCCTGACACAGATGATGAAAGGGAAGAGACCCGTCTGACAGCATCGTTTGCCCCCATGCAAGACTTCAAATACTCCTCTCGGTACCGCATTTGCGGCCCTGTCACACTTCCAGATATTGCAACATCTTGATATAATTGAACACATTTCTGGGCACACTCTTTGCGGTATACTATAAAACATATGTTATCGATCATCGCCCACATCCCGGCAAGGAGGTTGGTATGAAGAGAATTCTCTGGTTCTATCTTGCAGTAGTACTCCTCGTCCCTTCGTATTCAATGGCAGGCGTCATAGGTCCTGCCAGAGTCAGTCTGGTAGTCGGTGACGTCCTGTTCCAGACACCTGATTCCGGCGAATGGCTGCCGGTTGCGATCAACACACCGCTTGACGAAGGTGATGCGCTCTGGTGCCCTGAGGGCTCCAAAGCCGAGGTTCAGCTTCCCGACGGCAGCCTGGTGCGTCTGGATGAAGGTTCACAGCTCGACCTGCTTGCCAACGAAGACAGTTTCATGCATCTGCACCTGGCCAGCGGCAGGCTCTACTTGAAGACCCCTTCGACCGGCACGCCGAACTACCTTCAGATCGATGCTGACGACACGACAGTGCTTCCGGCCGCTCGCACCAGGCTTCGTCTCGATATGCTGCCGAACAGTCAGGAAGATGTCTCCCTTTTCAAGGGTACCGCCTACGTGGAGGGCAATGGCAGTCGCACCAAGGTGCGCGCCGGCGAGCACATCGCACTCGAAGAAGGTCACAGCGAACTTTTACCGCTCAACCCGCCGGACAGCTGGGAGGAGTGGAATATGGTGCAGGACCGTGCCCGGTCGCGCGCTGCCGGTGCCGAGTCGTATCTGCCGGACGAGTTGCAAAGCTACTCGTCAGAGCTTGATGCGAACGGCAGCTGGGTTACTGTTCCGGAGTACGGCAGGGTCTGGCGGCCGACCGTGTTGATCACGGATGATTGGGCCCCTTATCGCAGCGGACGCTGGGTCTGGAATGGAAACGACTATGTCTGGGTCTCCTACGAGAGCTGGGGTTGGGCTCCCTACCACTACGGACGCTGGGCTGTGATCAACAGTATCGGCTGGTGCTGGGTCCCACCCACCCTCGGCGATGTTTTCTGGGGGCCGGGGTATGTCGGTTGGTACCGTACCGGAAGCCACATCGGCTGGACACCTCTTGCGCCGGGCGAAATTTTTTACGGACGCGGACAGTACGGCCGGCACAGCGTAAACATTGCCACCACTACGGTCAGTATCAGAAGTGTTGAATACAGGAACCGGCAGGCCCGCGGCGGACTGACCGTTCTCCCTCAGGACGATTTCCTGAGGGGCAGGGCTGCAACTTCACGTTCAGCCGGAAACGCAGCAGTTTCCGTTTCGGTCGGCAGTCCTCGCCTTCAGCCTGTCCGGGAGACGCGCATGCCGATCGTCAGGCAGAGTATACCGAAATTTGTCTCTCCACGGGCAGAGCACCGTGACATCGGCGAATTACGGCAGCGTTTTCCACGGCTGACGCCGGAATCCGGTTCAAGGCCGCAGTTACGGCAACCTGTACCTGCCACTGCCGGGCCGGCATCATTCGGTCAGACGCCCCCGGGGAGAGATATCCGGCCAGTCAGCCCGTCAGTTCCGGCTCAGTCCCAACCTGCGGCAGCCGCTCCTCAGCGTAGAGAGCAGCCCCAGAGGTCAGGTACGCCGGTAGTAACGCCTCAGGCGGTCACCCCC
Organism: Geobacteraceae bacterium; assembly: GCA_041500085.1. Classification (GTDB taxonomy): domain Bacteria; phylum Desulfobacterota; class Desulfuromonadia; order Geobacterales; family DSM-12255; genus VEOV01. The sequence continues at coordinate 6,282 of JBGQLM010000115.1, read as the reverse complement.
CAGCGTGGAGCAATACCTCGCCAGGTGCCGGTACAGAGGGGGCAGAAGAAGGTCTGGAAGGTTACAACACCGGAGAACGGCAAGGAGAGAGTGCCCAGGGTAAATGAGCCGAAAGAGAGGGAACGCAAGGAACGATAGCGGGCAATTCCGCCTTTTCGTGAATAGAAACGATGCAGTACAAAGAAGGCTGCGCCTTAAGGGTGCGGCCTTTTCCTTTTTTACCCCGGACAATTGTCAGCAAGTGGTTGACATCCGCAAAGCATCTCCTTATAGTTATCAATTGCAAACGTATAGCAGATGGTAATGGAGGGGACATGTTACTACCAACCGACCGCCAGCGGCAGGTGCTGGACTTCATCACATCCTACATCGACAACAACGGCTATCCGCCCACCCTGCGGGAGATATGCGCACACCTTGGCGTATCCGGCACCCTGTCTGCCATCCGTCACCTGAAGGCTCTGGAGAAGAAAGGGTTCCTGAAGAGAGATGCCAACTCCCGTGGTATTGCCTTGACGGCGCCTGCCTCCACCTCCGTCTCCCTGCCGATTCTAGGCACGGTCCGGGCCGGTGCACTTGCTCCGGTGGTGGAAGACGTACAGGGGTATCTCTCTCTGGACAGGATGCGTCTGAATGGCGGCAAGTTCTTTCTCCGGGTACGGGGGGATTCCATGATCAATGCCTGTATCCGCGATGGCGATCTTGCTCTGGTCCGTCCACAACCGGTGGCGAACAATCGGGATATAGTAGTTGCCATGTTGGAAGGAGAAGCCACTCTGAAGCGTTTTTACCGGGAACAGGGGCAGATCCGCCTGCAGCCTGAGAACCCCAACATGGAGGCCATCATCATTCCTGCAGGTTCCGGCGAGGTCACGATCATCGGCAAGGTGGTAGGCCTTTACCGGGATATGGGGTGAGACGTGCAGATCAAGGAGCTTATACGGGTAGCCGTGGTCTTCGGTCCGGGCCGGGCCATCAGGCCGGTCTGGTTCGACTGGCATAACCGCAAGCATGCTGTCCTGGAAACGACCTACACCTGGAGTGACCTGAAAGGAAGTGCCAGACGCCTGCACTTCGCGGTGCGGGATGATGGCGGCCTGTACGAGCTGACCTACGATACATCCGAGCAGACCTGGGAATTGACCGGGCTGGAGGGTAACTGATCGTGGCGGACCGGATCGTCATGCATGTCGACATGAACGCTTTCTTTGCTTCAGTGGAGCAGCAGGCTAACCCGGAACTGCGGGGAAAGCCGATCGCGGTCATCGGCCGGGGACGTACCGTGGTCACCACAGCTTCCTATGAAGCCCGTGCCTTCGGGGTCAAGACCGGCATGAACACCTGGCAGGCGAAACAGGCGTGCCCGCAGGTCATCTTTGTCATCGGTGACAACCGCAAGTACACACATACATCCGCCGGGATCATGAAGATGATGCTCGATTACACGCCGCTGGTGGAGGTCTTCTCTATTGACGAGGCCTGGCTGGATGTCACCCACTCCCTGAGTATCTTCGGTTCGGCCGAGAATATAGCCTACCTGCTGAAATCACGCATCAGGCATCGTTTCGGCATTACCTGTTCCATCGGCATAGCCCCCAATAAGCTGCTGGCAAAGCTGGCCAGCGAGATGAAGAAGCCGGACGGGCTGACAGTCATTCCGCCGGCAGAGGTCAGCCGCATCCTCGAACAGCTGCCGGTCAAGGAGCTGTGCGGCATCGGCAGGAAGATGGAACAGCAGCTGCTGATGATGGGTATCCGCACGTGTGGTGAGCTGGGGCGCTACCAGTTGGAGCGGCTCACCCGCAAGTTCGGGGTGATAGGCGAACGGCTGCAGCAGATGGGGAAGGGGATCGACAACAGCCCGGTGGTTCCGGTCGAGGACGAGCAGGAGGTGAAGAGCGTCGGACACAGCATGACTCTGGATAAGGACATCGAAAGACGGCAGGATATTCTGAAATACCTGCTGCAGCTTTCGGAGATGGTCGGACGCCGGGCGCGGCGCTATAACGTGGCGGGCAGGACTGTGCATTTGACAGTACGGTTCGCGGATTTTTCCACCATCGGCAGGCAGTGTACCATGAAGAATCATACGAACCGCAGTGACGAAATCTTCAACGAAGCAATAAGTATCCTGGATACTCTGGGGCTGGATCAACCGGTGCGGCTTCTGGGGGTGCGGATCACGAATCTCTGCTACCAACAGCAGCAATTCCCCCTGTTCGAGGATGAGCGGCGCAAGGTGCTGGCAACGTCCGCTATGGATGAGGTGAATGACCGGTACGGCAGTTTCGCCGTGACCTATGGCAGCGTGCTGGATAACGGAGATAAAGGGTCGTTCGTAATCTCGCCGGCCTGGCGGCCGGACGGTATCAGGAATGTGGATGTAAAGTGACCTGAAATCTCGTAATTATGTATTACGCCGGTTGCATACGGGAGTAATGAGGGGACAAGGGGGGGGATGCCTGACATCAGTTTTTATATAAATTGTCTTTTTTGGGGCAGGAGAGGCTGCATGGCAGTTCCTCGCCCCCATGAAAAAGTTTTGAGGTAACATGGCCGTAAGTGCAGTCTTGCAAGGCAAATCTTGAGCCTTCCCTTGACCATGGGCGCTCGACCGGGATGATATTGCCGCAACATTCGATATGCGGCACATCGGCATGCAGATAGGTTTTATAACGGAAAAAATCGTCATGATACCAGGTCTCGGTTTTCTTCTGGCAGGGAACTCCTTCGCAGCCGCAGTTCGGACAGGGAAGAGAATTGTTGTCCTGAAACTCTACAGTTATATCAAGGCGTTTTTCTTCTTTGGAAAAAGACACCGAGGTAATCTGCCAGGGAAGAGAGAGGCCAAGAGTTGAAGAAATAATTGCTGGAAGTTCCATCTGCATAATTTTTCCTTTATACTATTAAAATTACTCAGACGTAGCACAAGTTGACGATGGTCGATAACAATGTAAGCTGTATAGCACACGCTGCCAGTTTCATTAGTTATATAGCATGAAGCGCGCCAGATTTGCAATTAGCTGAATTTACGGTAATTACAGGCAGGTATGTCGGGGCAGAAGGTTGTCGTGATTTTGTCAGGGTGGCAATTTTGGAGACAGTCGAACTCGATTGGAAGTTGCAGGCACGGTAAGATTGCCGTTGTAATAAATTTTGCACCAAACTAATATTTATATAGTTTACCCATCTGTTCACAGGGTTTGCATCCATATTTTTTGACACATAATTTGCACTTTCCGGAAGGTATGTCAGCAACTGATCCAGCTGCCGCAGGAAAGTATCGGGAAATAACTACTTCATGCTCAGATTCAAGCTTGCAAAGGATTCACTAAATACATCCGAGGGGATTTTTGCCCTCATGCTGCTGGCCATTTTCGGCACTGAACTGGCTATTAACTATCTCCTTTATTCTCTGTTTGTGCGGCTGGACTTATTCTATGCCAGTCTCCTCGATGCCTCCATTCTTGTCCTGCTGTATGCCGTGCCGCTCTGGTTTTTCGTGATGCGGCCCCTGTCAGGTAAAAAAGCTCCGGAATTGAAAACCCATCGTGTTCTGTTCATGGCGGTGCTTGCCGGTATTTTCCTGGCAGAATTTCTGATTATGATGGGCCTGCCGTACATCATGACGCAAAGCGATAATCAGAGCATTAACCTCGTAGATGCCTTCTTTACCACCCTGTTGTGCGCCCCCGGTTTGTGGTGGCTGACATGCAGCAGGAAGAATCGCAGCAGTAAGATCCCTGCAGATGATATGCTGAGTGCTCCATTACGGCTCTTTTGCCTGCTGCTTTTTACGATATTTCTGACTGATCTGCTGATGGACATTCTGTCCGCCTATCTTTTGCCAGATGTATCACACACCAGTACAATCGTTATTGATTCATTTCTTGCCACGCTGATTATTGCCCCATTGATCTGGTGGTTCCTGGTGAAGCCGCTCTTGATGAATTCCCAGACCTTAAAAGCACGTGTAATGGCAATTTACTCCCAGGCAGTTGATGCCATTCTAACTATTGATTCTCATGGGGTGATCGATTCAGTCAATCCGGCTGCTGAGAGAATCTTTGGCTATGATGCCGAAGAATTAATCGGCAAAAAGGGAGCGCAGCTGTTCGATGAAAGTGTGCTAAGCCTGGACGACCTGATCCATGGGACGGATCATTCCGGCACAGATGACGGCAAGAGTATTTCTTATGAAGTCAGTGGCCGATGCCGGGACGGGTTAACAGTGACTATGGCCGTTTCGATCAGCAGAATTCTGTTTGAAGGGCAACCTGAATACTTGGTGATCATTCACGACATCAGCGAACGTAAAAAGATGGAAAAGGAGTTAAAGGAGAGTGAGGAGCGCTTGAGTCTGGCTTTCGTCGGGGCAAATGATGGTGTCTGGGATTGGGATCTTCTTACGGACACGGTTTATTATAGCCCCCGCTTAAAGGAGTTGCTCGGTTACCGGTCTGATGAACTGGAAAACACTTATCAATCATTTACTGCCAGCCTTCACCCTGAAGATCATGGCCGGGTGATAGAGGCGATCCGTAATCATCTGGAGGGGAACCTCCCTTACGACATCCAGTACCGTTTACGCACCAAGGTGGGCAATTATCGCTGGTACAGAGCCCGCGGCCAGGTGGCCAGGGATGCAGCCGGAAGGGCAGTCAGGATGGCCGGCTCACTCAGCGACATAAATACGCAAAGAGAGGCGGTGGAGGCGCTACGGGAGAGCGAAGTGCGTTTTCGGCAGATTTTCGAACAGTCAGAAGACGCCATAATGTTCTTCAAGCCCCAAACCTGTTCCATATTAGATGTCAATGGAACTGCGGAAAAACTTTATGGCTACACGAAATCCGAGCTGCAGGAAGGCGGGTTGAATCTTCTCACCAGACCGGAGGATTTTTCACTTCTTGCAAATGCCATCAGAAACATCGGAACGGATAAAGTCACGCAGCTGGAAAAAATCGTCAATATCTGCAAGGACGGTTCGGAAATCTTTGTCTCGATGCGCGGCAAAGTGATGACTTTGCAAGGCGTTGACATCATTTATTGTACATTCAGGGACGTAACTGAGCGACTGCAGATGGAAATAGAAGCCCGGAATATTCAGTCCAAGCTGATCCAGGCCAACAAGATGACTTCACTTGGTCTTCTGGTGTCGGGTGTTGCCCATGAAATCAACAATCCGAACAATTTTATTATGGCCAACTCACAGCTTCTGGAAAGGAGTTGGGCCGACGCGCTCAAGATTCTGCACGAATATTACCTGGAGAATGGCGAGTTTTACGTAGGCGGAATACCGTTCTCGGAATTGGAAGCCCATTCACCAAAACTTTTTGCCGGGATAACCGACGGCTCCAGACGGATTGAAAGTATAATAAACAACCTGAAGAATTTTGCCCGTAAAGATGGATCGATTGATAAAATCGATGTAGATGTAAACCAGGTGGCGACTTCTGCCGTCTCCATCCTTCATTATGAACTCAACAAGTTTACCGAAAAGTTCCATCTCGAACTGGCGGAAAACATCCCTCTTGTCAAGGGGAGCAGCCAGCAACTCGGCCAGATCATCATTAACCTGCTGATGAATGCCTGTCAGGCTCTGCCGTCCAGACAGTGCGGGATCTGGCTGGCGACCAGTTTCGATGCTGCAGCCGGGCAGGTGATTATTTCCGTAAGAGACGAAGGGCACGGTATGTCGCCTGAAAAAAGCAGAATGATCATGGAGCCGTTCTTTACAACCAAGCTGGACAGCGGCGGCACCGGACTCGGACTGTCAATCTGTCAGTCGATTACCAAGGATCACTCCTGGTGCATGGAGTTTACTTCGGAGCCGGGGAAAGGATCCACTTTTTACCTGAAAATTCCCGTTAGCGCAACTGCTGCAAAGGAGCATTCTTTATGAAAAATGACGCTTGTAAAACAGTCCTTCTGGTTGACGACGAAGAGCATATTCTAACTACAAACATGCTCAGTCTCCAGGGGAGCGGGTTAAATGATATCAAGACAATCAGCGACAGCCGTGATGTTCTGCCGTTACTGGCTGCAGAACCGATAGCCGTAATTGTGCTAGACCTGAATATGCCACACATGACCGGTCTGGAACTGTTGCCGAAAATTGTCAGCAATTATCCACACATCCCGGTGCTTCTCGTAACGGCAAACGATGAGATTGATACTGTAGTGGCATGCATGAAAGCCGGTTCTTTTGACTATCTGGTGAAGCCGGTCGACTCCAGCAGGCTGGTTACAAGCGTAAAAAGGGCACTGGAGCTGAGTGACATG
>JBGQLM010000114.1:0-13100 GCA_041500085.1 Geobacteraceae bacterium | reverse complement strand
GTAACAGAGCTCCGGGTCGAGTTCGGCCAGAAGGGGAATGTCGTCCGTCTTGGCTGTAATTCCGCAGGGTCCCAATGCGTATAGCTCATTGAGAAGTTGCACAGGGTTGAGACCCCGTTTGAAGATATCTCGATCAGGGCGGAAATGTATGGAGTAAGATATTGGCATACCGGTATCTTGCGGTTGGTTGGAAGCAGACGAGGAGTACTCCTCTATAACGGGTAGAGGTAATGCCGTGCCGACAAGATTGCGGAAGGCGGCAACGATTTCTTCCGTCCGTGTCACGTCAAGTTCACCATTGTCGACCGAGACTCTGAGCATTGCCTTTATCTGATCGCGCGCCAGGAGAGTAAGTCCGATCAGTTCTTTTGTCACCTCGATCTTGCCGCCGCGGACCAGATCGAGGACCGTTTCCACCTCATGGCTGAAAGCCGCAATGTCGTCAAAACTGAACATGGCGCTGGAACCTTTGAGGGTGTGCATGGCACGGAATACCCGATCTATCAGCTCATCATCCGCGGGATTTTGCTCCAGTTCGAGCAGGGAGAGTTCCAGTTCGAGAAGGAGCTCATCCGCCTCCTCCCGGAATGTCTGACGAAAATGCTCCATCATCCGAGGACCTTCCTTACCACGGCCAATAGTTGTTCGGGCCGGAACGGCTTGGTAATCCATCCGGTTGCACCCGCGGCCCTGGCCTCAATCTTGCGGTCTTCCTGCGACTCGGTCGTCAGCATGATAATCGGGGTGAAGCGGAAGCCCGGGTTTTGGCGAATCTCTCGTACCAGATCGATGCCGTCCATTTTCGGCATATTCAGGTCGGTTATGACCATGTCTACCGACTCACCCCGGAGTTTGGCGATGCCGTCGATGCCGTCCGTCGCTTCAATCACCCGGTAGCCTTTCTCCTTCAAGGTGAAAGAAATCATCATGCGGATGCTTGCGGAATCGTCAACGGTCAAAATAGTTCTGTTCATTTCTCTCCCTCCATTTGAAGCAGACAGCTGTTTTGTCCCCGGCAGCAGGCGGAAGCCGGATGGAATCCTGCTGCAACCGCCAGGTTTCTCAGCACGCCGAGATCATCGTGAGCGACCCTCAACCTCTTCCCCTGTACTTCCGACGACTGGTGGGCGGCACAGATGAGCTGGAAGAAAGTCGGATCACAGGCAGTAATCCCGCTGACATCAAGAGTAACCTCGTCTGCGGAAGCGAGTGCTTCCGCCAGAACCTTCTTCAGATCAACCGCCTCTGCCACGGTCGCTTTTCCCGAGAGTTGCACTGCCTTTACAGCCGGATTTACAGAGTTATCATTTGACGCCATCATGAGTCCCATCGATTCACTTTTCCTTTCAGAACAACTCGGCATTATCCCCTAAATCATCATCTGCCCTGATAGCCACTGCCGGGATGTCCTTTGAAAAACCACGGTCGCCAAAGACCTCCGCCGCAAATAGCTCATGGACCTTCCGCTCGCTTCGCATCGTGTACTGGTGGTGGCACGTGTCCAAAGCATTCCTGCCAACACAGTCAAGACTCCCCGTGCCCATTCTCTGCACCGCCACCACCAGCCGGTTCAGACGAGCAGGTATCTCCTGGTGGAGTAGCGTTTTCATCTCCCGGTTTTCCAGACAGCTGATCGTTGCCCCGATCTCCGCAGCCAGGCCGGTTGCCATACTGTCCGTCTGCGCCAGTAACCCCATGACGTTTTCGGAAAGTCTTCCCAGGGTGGTTAGTGCGCCTGACATGTCGCCTGTCGCCTCTTTAGCTTCCGGTATGACATTTTGTTTTGCTGACAGCTCAATCTGCAAACTGTTCACGTGTTCGGTGATCTTGCCGATGGAAGCGGTGATGGTGCTTGCCTGCCGGCAGATTTCTTCAGACTCCTTTTTCACTGTTGCGGCGATCACGCCGAATGCAGCGCCGTCCTTGCCTGCCTGGGCGGCCTTGATAATGGCATTCAAGGCGATCAGTTTTATTTCCGAGCCGATAAAGTTAATATTCTCGGCAAAGGTGGTGATTTCTCCCATGGCGGTTGTGACTGTCAGCATAATCGTGGCCAGATGCCTGACCGCCGTCCTGTTTTCGGCAAAGGCCGTTAATACCGAAGCCAAACCGGTTTCAATTTCGGCAATTGATGTCTGCCCGACACTCCCGGCCATTCCGAAGAGGTTGTGGACATTACTTGAGGTTGTCGCCGCATCCCCGGCGAGTGCCTCGAGGTTTTTACCGATGCGGGCAATAGCATTTTTCAGTTCATCGATGCTGTTGGCAATCTGTGCCGACTGGAGGGCGCAGACACTTTCCGGCGAGAGAGGGGATTTCTGTGCTGTCTCTTCAGATGGTGCTTTTGCGAGTTTCAGGCGTGCATCCGTTAGCGCCTTGCGGGCGTGCTCAAGCTGCTGGCGAGTGATATCGTGAAATTGCATCGCCATCACCACTTCGCTCAGTTCATGGGATATCGTCCCCGAGCTTTCCGCCAGCTGCTCTGCTGTAAGGGCACATTTTCCGTGCATTTCAGCCAATGTGACGATGGCATGCCTGATATCATCGATGATTCTGGTGGTCAGCTTTCTCTGGTTGTTTTGCAGAGCCGACACCATCGCAACCGCTTTTTGCAACTCGGTAGAAAGCGTTTGTCTTTTCTGGGTAATGGAGAGTGTTTTTGCCTGCACATTAAGTGAGAGGGTGCCGATATCGGCGGCAACCTTTTGAAATCCTGCTGCCCCTTTATTCAGGCTGGCCCCTTGGATATTGGTTATTATCTTCAGCATGCGCAGGGTGCCTGCCCGCTCCTTGAAATCTGTCACCAGCCGCTGGATAGCTTCGAGTTCGGCAATGATCTGGCAGAGGCCGGTGATCGACCGGTCGGCGATCAGGTTTGTAGCGCCAAGCAGCTCTTCCATACAACCGAGAGCATGCCGCAGGCCTTCGATGACGTAGAGCGCGTCTTGGCCCGACATGAGCAGAGCGGCCTGGCCGACGTTTTCCGAAATACTCTGCAAGCGGCTGCAAAGGCCCTGCAGGTTGGCGCAGACAGCCAGAAAACTCTTTTCAGTCAGATCAGGAAGTTTGTCGAGTTCGGTAACCAGTCCGTCCAGCCGCTCAAGAAGCGTAGCCTGGAGATATCCGACTGGGCGGCTGGAAGGCGGTTGGCGCCCGTCGGCCCTTTTTGCTGGAGGCACAAGACGTAATACTGGCATGCCCTCACCGCGATTTTCAGTTTGCTGTGCAGAACGAGCTATCATGAATGATCTTCTTTATCCGGGTAAAGCCGACGATATCCTGCAGACAATTGTTATGAGTTGAATCGTAAATCGCGGCAAATTGATCGCTTGTATCAATGAAGGCTTGAAGGACTTTCGGGTCAAAGTGCGCTGGATGGGTCTGCCCGCCCCCCTCTACAATAGTCTGCCAGGAGGTCTTATGATCGAGAGCTGTTTTGTAGACCCTCTGACTGCGCAACGCGTCATATTGGTCCGCCAGCATGACTATCCTCCCCTCCAGAGGAATCTCCTCGCCCTGCAACCCGTTCGGGTAGCCCGATCCATCCCACCTTTCATGATGGGTGAGGGCAATGGTCGCTGCCATCTGCAAGAGAGGGTGGGACGCCCCATGCAGGATGTGGCCGCCGATAACGGTATGCGTCTTGATAACCTCGAACTCCTCGGGAGTGAAGCTGTCCGGCTTGAACAAGATGGCATCCGGAATACCGATCTTGCCGACATCGTGCATCGCACTTGCCCAAGTAATGGCGTCTACGAACTCATCGGGCATGCCAAGTGCCCGTGCGATTACACCTGCATAAAGCCCGATCCGGCCGATGTGCATGCCGGTATCCTCGTCACGCATCTCGGCTGCTATGGTAAGACGCTCGATGATTTCCCTGTTCATAAGCTTCTGGCTCTTAAGCGCAGAGGCTAACTCTTTGTTGCGCCTGGCAACAACCGTCTCCAACTCGGCCCAGGCTTTTTTTTCCGCCTGAAGAAAACGTTTGCGGGAAATGCCGCGCTCGACGGTGTCGATCAGTCTTGGGCCGGAAAATGGTTTGACAATGAACTCGAAGACCTGCAGCTTGATTGCCGATAACGCCACATCGAACTCGGCATTCCCGGTGATGAAAATGACCGGAGTTTCTGTATCGAAGGCGCGGATGTTCTCCAGAAGACGGAAGCCGTTTATGACCGGCATGTTTACGTCAGTAAGCACTACATCGGCCGGATCCTCCCTGAATGCCGCCAACGCCCTGTGTCCGTCCGTATATCCGGAAACGGCAAAGCCGTGACTGCCGAGAAGCAGCGAAACCGAATCCAGCAGCAAGGGATCGTCGTCAACCACCATAACGCTGCCGATACCATTCCCAGCCATACGCACCTCCCTGTGTCAGACCTTCCGAGCAAGCAACCAACAGTTGTTTATCGTGACATCTTACGTTGAATTTGCAGTAAGCTCCCTGACCTAGAGCACGGAGCATGCCACCGGCTACAAGATTTAATTATTCAACGAGAAGACACAGTTACGCCAAGATGTGCACGCCAGCTTCCTCCGGTTGCGTGCGACACAAAACCGGCGGATTTCCCTGCTGCTCATGCAATTTGTTGATAAATAAAGTAGAAGTGGATTTGAGACAAAAGTTGCTGTTGCAAAAAATGTCGCAACTTTCCGGAAAAGGGAGGGCGGGATTCATATGCGCTGGGGAAATCGGAGCAAAAGCTGATAACCGCGGCGGACTGGTTATCATGTGATGCGGGTTACTTGCGGCACAACCTCTTGTTCAGCGCCTGACGGGTGAGCCCCAAGAGGGCCGCGGCAGCCCCCTGGTTTCCTCCGGAAAGGTTGAGCGCTTCATCGATGAGATACTGGTCCATCTCCTTGAGAGTCGGGAACCGTCCGGTCACGGCAAAATCCCGCACCGGTACTCCTGATAGAGCCGGATCAGAGGAGGGAGTGGTTAACTTTGCGCCGAAGGCCTTTTGAAACGCTGCCGGGGTAAGGTTTCCTCCGCTGTGGCGAGTAACGGCGTCAAAAACCATGGCCCTCAGTTCACGTACATTGCCGGGGAAATGGTAGACGGACAGATGGGAGAGAAGTTCAGGACGATACGAGGGTTTTTCTTTCTTGAGAGTCTGAGCGGCTTCCCCAAGGAAAGCCTCCAACAGGAGCGGGATATCTTCACGCCGGTCCCTGAGCGGTGGAATCTCCACTTGATGGGCGCAGATGCGGTAGTAGAGGTCTTTGCGAAATGCTCCGGCGTTAATCAGATATTCAAGATTCTGGTTAGTGGCAACAACAATGCGGGCTCGACTTGCAACCGGCCGGTCGGACCCGAGGGGATGATACTCCCGCTCCTGGAGAAGACGGAGGAGCTTTATCTGGGAAGCGGGGCTCATGTCGCCGATCTCGTCCAGAAAGAGAGTGCCGCCGGCTGCCCTGGCAACCATCCCTTCCCGCCCCTCGCCTGCCCCGGTGAAAGCCCCTTTCCGATGGCCGAAAAGAGTGTCAGCAAACATCAGATCGTCCAGTCCGGCCGAATTGATCGCCACAAATTCACCGGCCAAGCCGCTGATCATGTGGATGGCCCGCGCAATCAGCTCCTTGCCTACGCCGGTCTCGCCGATGATCAGGACCGGCTGGTCCGTCACGGCTATTGCTTCAAGGTAGCCGAACAGTGACAGCATCTTGGGGTTGCGGGTCAGTATAGCGGCAAATGCGTCCAGGTTGCGCACCCGACCGGTGAGAAGGGATTCCCGGAGACTGGAGATCTCTCGTCTTAGGGCGTTCATCTCCAACGCCTTCCTCACTCCCGCCACAAGCCGGTTGATCTCCACCGGCTTCACCTGGTAATCGAAGGCCCCGGCCTTCATGCAGGCTACAGCGGTCTCCAGCTGGTTGGCTGCGGTGACGATGATCACCGGCACTTGGGGGTAGTTGGCGGTAATTTCCTCCAGAAGCTCCGTACCGGAGAAATGGGGCATCTGCAGATCCAGGACTACCACCCCCGCTTCCTTTTCGGCAAGCAGCGGGAGGAGATTCCGGCTGTCGCTACATGTCAGAACGTTGTCAATAGCTGCGCCTTGCAGCATCACTTCATAGCTGAATAGAATGTCCTGCTCGTCGTCAACGAGGACCACAGCGGGTTGGATGGGGACTGTTACCATGATACGGCTCCTTGGCGGAGATTGTAGCCAAATATCCCCTTCTCTACAAGCCCAAACTCCATCAAAATCAGCCCCAGTCATGAGGTTTCGGTGGCAGCGAAGCCGGATGGAACTGTCTCTTCAATATGAAAAATCTCGGTTGGTTTGAAAAAAAAGCTTTTCTTCCGCTTACATAAAACAGTATGATTTTCATTAAAGTGTTACCCTGGCCATCACACTGAAGCCCGCTTCCTCCCCTCATTTTTCGGTACAGCGTATACCATATCCGGGAGAATCCCATTGAAATCCAGACTCAACCTGTTCCTCATCAGCTGTTTCATCGTTACCTCCGCTGTCCTTTTCAGTACCCTGTTTTTCCTCGCCCAGATGCGCTCCGAGGCGCTGCAACTGGTAGCCAGTGAGCAAGAACAGGCTATCCGGACTTTCTGGCAACTCCTCCTTGCAAAGGGTGACGACTTCCGCATCGTTGACGGCCGAATGATGGCGGGCAATTATGTGATCAATGGGAATTACGAACTGCCCGACAAGATCAAGGCGATATTCGGCGGCACGGCGACCATTTTCATGGATGACACGCGGATATCAACCAACGTGCTCAAGGAGGACGGTAGCCGGGCAGTCGGCACCAAACTCTCCGGTCCCGCCTACGACGCCGTCTTCAGGGAAAAGCGCCCGTACCGTGGTGAAGCAGCTATTCTCGGTATCCCCTATTTCACCGCATATGACCCGATTCGTGACCGCGGAGGCAAGATCATTGGAGTCCTCTATGTCGGCGTCAAGCAGGGAGAAATTGTTCAGAGTTACTCCCGCCAGAGATACGATGTTATCGCAGGTGCCGCCATCCTGGAAATCCTGTTGATTGGCATTGCGTGGGGGTTGCTCCGTGAACAGGTTAAGGCGGATGCAGCAGTGCGCAAGCTGGCGGGCCGGATCAGGCTCATCACCGACTCGGTGCCGGTCAGCATCGCCTACGTAGACACGAATATGCGCTACCTTTTTGCCAACAGGCGTTACGAAGAGCTGTTCGGGGTAGCTGGAGAGGAACTGGCCGGCAGAACCGTAAAAGAGGTAGTTGGAGATGGGGTTTTCTCTTCCAGGGAAGACAATATCCGAAAAGCCTTGACCGGAACGGAGATAATTTTCACCCATGAATTGCTCCGTCGCGACGGCAGCTCCGTGACCCTGCAAACCGCGTACATCCCTCACCTGGCAGAAGGGGAGAAGGTGGTTGGTTATTTCATCCAGCACTACGACATCACCGACTTGACTCTGGCACAGGAAGCGCTCCGGGCCTCCGAAGAGCAGTACCGGACCCTCTTTGATACCACGGGAACCGCCATTTTCGTGAGCGAGGACGACACCACCGTTTCGCTGGTCAACCATGAATTCATCAAACTTTCCGGCTATAAGCGCGAGGAAGTGGAGGGACTGCTTAGCTGGACGGCATTCGTCACCCCTGAAAGCCGGGAGCGGATGCTTGCCTACCACCGGAATCGCCGCATTGATCCGGCATCGGCCCCGCATGCCTATGAGTGCGAGATGCTTCGTAGTGACGGTTCGTTGCGCAATATCCTTGCCCATGTGAACTTTTTCCCCGGCACCAGCCGGAGCATCATTTCGTTCCTCGACATCACCAGACACAAGGAGCTTGATGCAAGCATCCAGAGCCAGCTGACCTTCCTCCAGACCCTGATTAACACGATCCCGAATCCCATTTTTTACAAGGACCGGGACGGCCGTTACACCGGCTGCAATGTCGCCTTCGAAAACTATCTGGGGCGGATGCGGGAGGAGGTGGTGGGAAAGACGGTCTACGATCTGGCCCCCCCGGACCTGGCTGACCGATATTTCGAAATGGATGAGGCGCTGTTCGCCGGTTCCGGCGTCCAAGAGTACGAATCCTCCGTGGTTTATGCCGACGGCGGCCGCCGCGACGTCCTCTTCAACAAGGCTACTTTTACCGACACGGCGGGCGAGGTAAACGGATTGGTCGGGGTGATCCTCGATATAACCGAGCGGAAACGGACTGAACAGCTGATGTTAGGGGAAAAACTGGCCCTGGAGATGATTGTGCGGGAGGCGCCACTCTCAGAAGTGCTGGAGATTCTCTGCAAAAACGTAGAGAGGGTCTCGCCGAAAGCCCTCTGTTCCGTGCTGCTGCTTGACGACGACGGCATACACCTTCGGCATGGGGCAGCCCCAAGCCTGCCGGAGGGTTACATCAAGGCAATCGACGGCACCCGGATCGGCCTGAACATCGGTGCCTGCGGTAGTGCGGCATTCACGAACCAACTGGTCGTCACCGCCGACATCGCCACCGACCCCCACTGGGCAAAATACCGGGAACTGCCCTTGAACCACGGGCTGCGGGCCTGCTGGTCCATGCCGATACGGTCTACCAACGGGGCAAACATGGGGACCTTCGCAGTCTACTATCCTGACCCCTGCAAGCCGGATTCCGCTGAACTGCTCCTGGTCGAGCGTGCGGCCTATCTGGTCAGCATCGCTATCGAACGCAAACAGGCCTTGGAAGCGCTTCGAGAAATCCAACTGCAGCAGCGGGCGATCCTCGACAACATTCCCGATCTGATCTGGCTGAAGGACCGCGACAGCCGGTTCATAACGGTTAACATGGCCTATGCCGCCGCCTGCCACCTGACTCCTGAACAGCTGATAGGCAAGACGGATAGCGACGTCTGGCCCGAGGACCTGGCCTGCAAATACCGGGAAGACGATAAACACGTCATGGTTTCAGCCAGCCAGAACCGTATGATAGAGCAGATTGTCGGCAAGGACGGCAGGAGGAGATGGAGTGAAACCATCAAAATGCCTGTGTTTGACGAAAATGGCGAGTTGATGGGCACCACAGGTATCGCCAGAGACATTCACGAGCGTAAGTGCACCGAAGATGCATTACGGGAGAGTGAGGAGCGTTTTCACCAGCTGTTCGTCCAGAACAGCGACGCCATCCTCCTGATCCAGCTGGACAATTTCGAGATAATCGACGTCAATCCGGCGGCACTGGGACTCTTCGGCTACGACCGCGCCGGGATGCTGGCCCTTACCCCCTTTGAGCTGATAGCAAGGGAAGATTTCGCTGCCCTGGTTGATGCCATTCCACGGAGAGATCAGAGCGTAGCCTTCCAACTTGACAGGGCTCAAGGTGTCCGCAGGAACGGCGCATGGATTATGATCGCAATCCGCTGCAAGATTCTGAGCCTTCGCAAGGAGTACGTAATTCATTGCTCGATCAGGGACATCACCGAGAAGATACGGTTGGAGGAAGAGGTCAGGGATACCCAGGCGAAACTGATCCACACCAACAAGATGACCTCCATCGGTATGCTTGCATCCAGCGTCGCCCATGAAATAAATAACCCCAACAACTGCATATCAATAAACGCCGCCATGCTCACCGACGTCTGGCAGGAAGCCGTGCCGCTGCTGGAGCAGGTTCGATTGGAGCAAGGCGACTTCACACTTCGAGGCATTCCGTTCTCAAAGATGAGGGAACTTGCTCCAAGACTTCTGAACGGTATTTCGGAAGGCTCACGCCGGATCACTGCCATTGTCAACAATATGAGAGACTTCGTGCGAGATGGCAAAGGCAGTTTGCAAGGAGCAATCGACGTCAATCGCTTGATTCATAATGCCGCCTCGATTCTCTGGCATCAGATTCACATCAATACCGACAATTTCGGGATGAACCTGCAAGAGCCGCTCCTTCAGGCCCGTGGTAACAGCCAGCAGATAGAGCAGGTTATCATCAACCTGATCATGAATGCCCTGCAGTCCCTTCCCGGCAAGCAGGCCGGGGTTCATATCGCGACATCCGACAACAGGGAAGCAGGAACGATCACTATTACGGTCAGGGACGAAGGAAACGGCATGGACCAGGCAGTTATGGCCCGGCTGAGGGAGCCTTTTTTCACCACCAAGATGGTTGATGGCGGAACCGGTTTGGGGCTCTACATATCAGATTCAATCCTCAAGGAACATAAGGGAACAATCCGGTTCGAATCGTCTGTCGGTTGCGGGACAACTGCCATCGTTACTCTTCTTGCAGTAAACAGCGATACATAATATATAGCCCAATAGCCTTTACTTATTAAATGCGGACTGTTTGGGATTCGAATCCCTACCTCTCCGCCACTAATTGTTTATCATAATCAGCTGGTTATGTTCCCACAGCCCCTGGTTTCACCAAAGTTTTATTCATGATAATTTTGGTAGAAGGCCAGGGGTCTTTTTTTGGCCTATACAAAGTCCTTCCCGAAGTAATTAAAAATATCCCGGCAGTCCGTTTCAAACTCCTTCAGGATAGTTCCCGTAAACCTCATAAACCATCTGCTTGCTGGGGTGACCCTACCCAACAGTAATTGTTGACATATGCGCAAATCTTTTGTATAGGTAGTCATATGACTACCTATGGCCTGCAAACCAATAATGAACTCACTCAACGCCAGAAGCAGGTGCTGCAGTTCATCACCTCGTACGCAGGTGATAACGGCTATCCACCCAGTCAACGGGAAATTGCAGGCCATCTGAATGTTTCAGGAACACTGCCGGTCATGAAACATCTTAGTGCTTTGGAGCGTAAGGGGTACATCAAACGGGATCATGTCAATCGTGGGATTACCCTGAAGTTGCCGGTCAGCCCTTCGGTTTCCCTGCCGATTGTCGGCACCGTCCGTGCCGGACATCTCGCCCCGGCTATCGAGGATATTCAGGGGTATTTCTCCGTGGACCCGATGGCCGTTAAGGGAAATGACTGTTTCTTCCTGCGGGTCAGTGGTGAATCAATGATCAATGCAGGTATCTTCGACGGCGATCTGGCTTTGGTTCGACCACAACCGACTGCCGACAACAAGGATACCGTAGTGGCCATGATTGATGGTGAGGTGACTCTCAAATGGTTTTACCGGGAGCAGGATCACATCCGCCTGCAACCGGCAAACCCGGACATGGGCCCCATCATCATTCGTCCGGAAGATGGCGAGGTAAGCATAGTCGGCAAGGTGATAGGCGTTTACCGCCGGATGTAAAAGACCATGAGCGGTTGGTTTCATGGCCCCGAGGCCGTCAGCAGGCTGACTTGCTGATGATCACCGACCGGCCTTAATCAGTGGATCGAGGCGTTGTTAATGAACGATAGAATACTGGAGAGTGAAAAATGGAACCGATTACCTTATGCGGAGCTGTGATCCTTGCGGTTGGCTTGTGGGTGGAGTTTGAATCGATAATCATGAAGGTTGCAAGAGCAATTTCCAACAGCAACATTATGACGGCAATAATGTCATCACCGACAGTGCAGAGACCTCTCTATGTGAAATACATGACGGATATCGGGCGTTGACGCAGCATTGACGTTCCCCCCATGAACCGGACCGATTTACAGGGGGAACGTCATTTATGTATTCAGCACAAAGTGGTCGGGACCCTTTTCGAGGTCACCGGCTGCGGCCTTTGCCGCCCCTCACACAGCTTTACCGGGCTGGGAGGAAATCGATGGGATACAGGATCGTCGTCTTCGGCACCCCGTCTTTGGCGCCAAAGTTGAACTTCCTGACCCTCTCGACAATTTGGGTATTGAAGTCAGGTGCGTTCATATTGCAGGACTCCACGCCGCAGGCAGAGACCACACCGCTCGGTTCGATTGTGATCCGCAGCACCATCTTCCCGCGAAGAGTCGGGTCCTTACGCAATTCGGTATTATAGATACGGTAGAGCGCAGCCTTGTAACGATCGAATAGAATCTGAATCTCTTCGTCGGTTCGGCCCGGACGAGCCCCGGAGCTGAGTGACTTGACCTCCTTCCCCCCCGTGCCTGCGATCGCACTCTTAACTTGCGAAAAGCCGGCGCCCGCGCGGCCAAGTCGATCGCTGCCCCCGCCGCCAACACTCCGGCCGAGTGCGGCATTGCCGATCCCCCCGCTGCCTACATTCCGACTGACTGCGGCATTGCCGATCCCACCGCTGGTCCCTCCACCTCCCTGCATCGACACCAGTGAACGGCTCGCCAGGGCCTGCCCGGCCGTTTGAGTTGCAGTCAGACGGGCTTCGGTTCCAAGCCTGGCAACCGGAGTCTCATCAATGAGGTCTTTAAAACTGTCCTTGAACGCCAGGACCCCTGTGTTCACAGCTTTTTTGGGTGCGGCCGCCTGTTCAGGCGCGGACGCTTTGGGCCGTTCCTGCGACGGCTTCTCCTGGGCCTTGTCTGTTTGCTTTTTCTCTTCCTTTTTCACCTCTTTGGTTTTTTTAACCGGCTCCGGCTTCTTATGCTCTTTCCTGACCAGCATCGCCAGTCGTTCCGGGATCTCGACAACGGCCGGACGGACCAGCATCGGCACGGTCACCAGGAGGATTACGGCACTGAAGAGCAAGCTGAAGAGCATCGCAATGAGCAGGGCGCGGCGGTAGCGCCGGTCGTTCTCACCATCTTGACTCCAGGGCATGATAGACGGGTGAAGCGCAACCGGGGAAAACTCCCGGTCGATAAGATATTCATCCTCGCGCCTCTCGTCGCGAGCATGAACATTGCAAATTTCATCGTACAGATAGTCAAGTTCTTCGAGGCGCTGGTTGCCCTGCGCCTTGAGATTCGCCTGCTTTTCCAGGGTCCCGCGGATTTCCTCGTCGAAGCTGGCGATGCGACTCCGCAGCCCTGCGATATGTCCGGCGGAATCCCTAAACTCCGGCACTCCTCCCCAGAAGAGTTCACCCGCTTCCAGTTCGTCGAGTCTGCCTAAGACATTGCAGGCGTCCCGAAGGGCGTCGAAACGCAGCCGGTCGACAGAAAAGGTTTCAAGCTCTGCCTCTACCGCGCGCATCTCACATTCGAGCTCCGCAAGCGTTCCCCGGACCTGCTCGACCTGCGCGTTCAGCGGCGCCAATTCCTGCTCTAGTAATGATGTATTCACAGTATACCCGCTAGCCGTGCGACGCCTT
>JBGQLM010000113.1:0-13289 GCA_041500085.1 Geobacteraceae bacterium | reverse complement strand
TTTTTCTTGGCTCCGGCACGTGCAAGTCTCATTTTTACAGCCATTTGTTCCTCCTGAAATTCGTACGGTTATTCCGCGACGATATATGATATTGACTCATTTATTGATAAGCTCGGTTGAACTGGCTAGAAAGGAAACATCCCCTTCCCCATCCCTTTCAGCCCCTTCATACCTTTCATCAGGCCCATCGGACCCATCTTCTGAAACTGTTGCATCATTTTCTGGGCATCAACGAATCGCTTGAGAAGCTGGTTCACTTCCTGAACGGATGTCCCGCTTCCGTTAGCTATCCGTAATCTCCTGCTGCCATTGATAATGGTATGATTCGCACGCTCTTTGAGAGTCATCGAGTTGATAATCGCCTCGATTCTTTTCATCTCTTTTTCAGGCGGCGCCATCCCCTCCATCTGCTTCGCCATCTTGCCCATTCCGGGGATCATACCCATGATAGACTCGAGTGAACCGAGCTTCTTAACCTGCTGAAGCTGATTCCGGAAGTCCTCAAGGTCAAACTTGTTCTTCTTGATTTTGTCGTGTAGTCGTTTTGATTCACCTTCATCAAAAACCGAAGAAGCCTTCTCCACGAGAGTAAGGACATCACCCATCCCCAGAATACGCGATACAAGCCGATCCGGATGAAAAACCTCAAGAGCATCCAGCTTTTCGCCCATACCCACAAACTTGACGGGTTTTCCAGTGACCGCCCTGATCGAAAGAGCCGCGCCACCTTTGGCATCACCGTCAAGCTTTGTGAGAATCACCCCGGTGATATCGAGCCGCTCATTAAATCCCGAAGCGACATTGACAGCCTCCTGGCCGGTCATCGCATCAGCTACAAAAAGAATCTCACGAGGAGATATCTCATCCCTGATCCTTGCAAGTTCGCTCATCAGAAAGTCATCTATCTGATGTCGACCCGCAGTATCAAGTATCAGAGTATCAAGACCGTTCAGCTCCGCATATTTCTTTGCGTCCCGGCAGATTTCAACAGGGTCCTGATCCGGTCTTGAGTCGAATACCTCAATCCCCAGCTGCCTGCCAAGAGTCTTCAACTGTTCAATTGCAGCAGGCCGGTAGACGTCGGCCGGAACGAGCAGAGGCCGCCTTTTCTGAGACCTGAGGTGTTTTGCCAGCTTGCCGCAAGAAGTTGTCTTGCCCGCCCCCTGAAGCCCCACCAGCATGATCCCGACCGGAGGTTTTGCTGCGAGGTTGAGAGAGTTGTCCTCTCCTCCCCCCATCATCAGGATCAGCTCATCGCTGACTATTTTGATGACCTGCTGCCCCGGGGAAAGGCTCTTCAGGACCTCGGTTCCAACCGCACGAACACGAACCTTCTCGACAAAGTCCTTGACGACCCTGAAATTTACATCCGCCTCAAGGAGAGCCAACCGGACTTCCCGGAGGGCATCCCTGATATTGTCTTCCGTCATTACACCCTGGCCACGGAGCTTCTTGAATACCAGGTCGAGCTTGTCGGAAAGATTTTCAAACACTTGTTAAACCACCAGTGACGTCGTTTTATTACAAACCAGAGGCATTCTAGGCACACATACACCTGTAAAGGGGTAACTATAGAAGAGTATCTGTTTTTTTGTCAAGACAAAAAACTATTATCGAAGACTCTTCGGCATTGCCCTTTTCACCCCCCTTTGATAAACTCCGGAAATGAGTAGAGTATGTATAATCTGTGCTATACACCAGGAATCGAGTCCGATATTACGAAGTTTTCCACGGGCAGAGAAATCTCTTATCGCAGGGGTTCCTGCTTGGGAGATTATATCCGACAGCAACAACATACACCTTCTCCAGAGCGGGATCGGCTTTAACAAGGCTGCCAGAGCCGCCCGGATCGCGGCCGACCTGTTAAGACCGGATTTAGTGGTGAGTGCAGGGTTTTGCGGAGCACTTTTCCCAGGTCTCGAAGCAGGTGATATAATTGCCGCTGAGAAGCTTTACCGTTACTCATCAGGAATCATAACCCAGGATACGACATTTGACCCTGCCCTGCCCGCACCATTGATATTGACCGGACATCCCGGGATTCGGCCAGGTGTCTTTATCAGTACTGAAGATATAGTGGATAAGTTTTTATTGATCAGCCACATTAAGCACCTTGCGACACCATGCACTGTCCTCGAAATGGAGAGTTGGAGCGTCTCGGAACTCTGCAGGGAGCGGGGAATAAAATTTGCCGCCATCAGAGCTGTAAGCGATCCAGCAGAAAACGACCCGGCAGAGTTATTTCGGAACATCTGCGACAACGATTTCAATATCAGTCTTACAAGATTATCACTGTTCCTTTTGAGAAAGCCGTTAATGGCCACCCGCCTTTTTCAGCTGGCAAAAAACGCCAAAATAGCAGGACGCTGTTTAGCTGATGCAGTCCACTCTACACTGGGGCAGATGAAGTGAATCGAATACTCCTTTTCTCAATCCTTTTCTCGCCGACCATTTTCTTTACCGCATCCTGTTCTCATTCCAACAGTCAAATACATTTATGGCAGCCCTACACTTTCAATGGAGTTGAGTTTGTAAATCAGAAAATAACCGGTCTCCCTTCGATATGGGTCCGTGATGGTTACTCACCCAGGACCAGCGAACCTGACAAAGTTACTGCCGATACCGGCAAACTTCCTCCCAGGAATGGGGCATTATCAGGAGTATGTTACATTCATACAAGCGGTGGGAAACTTGCCGACAGAAGCGGTTTTGAACCTTTGGCCGACGAACAGATCACCATAAGAAATGCCAGATACGGAGTCTCTGTTATTCGAAGTGACTCTGCCGGATTTTTTATAGAGGAACTATTTCCCGAAACATATGAGCTTTTCTGTCGTGGAGCCAAAACTGAAGTTATTGTCCGTGAAGGCAAGACGGTACTTGCCGTCATCAGAGGCGGTAAAAGGATGGTTGACTGATGAAAATAATCAATGTTTTATTCCTATTGCTGATTTTTGGAGCGAGTGCAGCATTTGCCGGAGAGCTCGACCGGCACTATCTTGAGCAGTTTGGAGAGAGTGTACCCGGAACCGTCATGCCGGCACTTAAAACCGTCCCCGATTCCACCGCGAAAAAGTGCGGGACGCCCCTTCGTCACGATCTGAAAAGGGATTGGAAACTGCTTGAAGAAAGCACGCAGAAAACACTGGCAAAATATCTCGGCAAACCGTCATTGGCCGGTGAAACTGCCTACAGCTCCAACGGTGGTCACTTTCGAATCCATTATGCAACCACCGGAGTGGATGCACCGCCTGTAGCCGATACAAACAATAACAATATTCCTGACTGGATCGAAGCGGTAGGAGACGCCTTCGAAGCTGCATATAATCGCGAGATCACGGTAATGGGGTACCGGGTCCCTCCCGAAATCCCATGCAATGTCTACCTGCAGAACATGACAGCTTTCGGGTTGACCGAGACGGATACCATGACCGGTCAATCGGCAACAAGTTTCATAACAATTGAAAATGATTTTGCAGAACAGGCCTTTCAAAACAGCATCCCCGGAAACGACTCTGCCCATGTCAAGTCACTTAAATCACTTCAGATTACCGCTGCCCATGAATTCCACCACGTAATCCAGTTCGGTTACAATGTATACTTTCAACCCTGGTATGCAGAAGCGACTGCCACCTGGATGGAAGATGAAGTTTATGATTCCGTCAACCAGCTTTACGATTATTCAGTCCCCTATCTGGCAGGCACTCTTAACTCCGGGGAGGGAACCGCAACAAACCTGGACTCCGGAAACGGCTATAGCCGCTGGATTTTCAACAGACACATCTATGAACAGTTCTACCCGTATGACATCATCAAGGGGATCTGGGAGGCTTTTGCAGCTGAGCAGTCCCCTTCCGGCGCAGATATCCCGATGATCCCTTTCATTGACAAGGTATTGAAAAATCACGGTGGCACGATATCTTCGAGTTTTCTGGGATTTGCCAAGAAGACGCATCTGGGTAACTGGATCAGTCACACCAACGAAACAGCCAACTTTCACCCTGTCGGGACAAGTCCAGTCACTGCAGACACTTCATACACGGTAAGCAGCCCCACATTGCCGGCATACTCCTTTGCCTACTACAAGATCACGCACTCTATCAGCAACACCTCAACCCTTACCATTAATTATCCAGACAAACCGGTAGCATATTCAGTCATGGCATTTAAGGGTTCGAACGGAGCAGAGTTCTTTTTCGATGCCAACAGCAAAACCGTCACAATCCCGAATTTCACTCCGAATGAAGAGATATTCCTGTTGCTGGCAAATAATGCCGATGGGACAGCAACTGTGACTCCGACACAGCAAGCCGCAACCATACCATCACCTTCGGATGCCTCGAACCCGAACTCGGGTGCCGGCAGCATCGTAGCCGTCACTCCCGTAAGCAGCGGCGGCAAGAAAGGGTGCTTTATAGCCACTGCTGCTTACGGAAGCTATCTGGACCCGCACGTCATGGTCCTGAGAGAGTTCAGGGACAGGTTCCTTTTAACAAACGCCCCCGGAAGGATGTTCGTCGCCCTCTACTATCGAATCAGCCCACCTGTTGCCGACATAATCAGCAAACATGAATATTTGCGGACAGCTTCCAGACTCTTACTCGCACCGGTCATTTTTGCAGTCGAATACCTCTGGACAGCATTGTTCACTGCAGGATTGATAGCAGCTTTACTTTTTATCGGATATGCACGAATTAAATCAGTTCACGGAAAATATTTGAAAATTAATGAGGAGTGATCGGAAGGATGAAAAAAAGCCCCGTCAGCTGCTGACGGGGCTTTTTTTTCAGAATGAATTGATAATCAGCCTTTGCGAACGTTTGCCGCCTGAAGGCCTTTCGGACCATTCACAACATCGAAAGTTACTGCCTCGCCTTCAGCAAGGGATTTGAAGCCATCGCTGATTATTGCGGAAAAATGAACGAAAACGTCATCGCCATTCTCCTGCTCGATGAAACCGAACCCCTTTGCATCGTTAAACCATTTTACCTTTCCCTGTGCCATTTCCTGCCTCCTTGTAAGCTCCGGTCATAGTCCCGGACCGTTTTTGTACTGCAGCTGCCGGAGTCTTGAGGCAGGAACTCTTTCAGGTCCATCTTTGTGGCCGTGTAACAGATTCCTGAAACTGCAAAAACTTCCGATACCGAACTGCGCATGTTAAATTAGCACTGGGTAATTGTACAAGTCAAGTTTTTTTGAATTAAATAGAACGGTTTTTTCAAAAATGATTCAACTGCCGGATAAATGCGATCAGCAGTCCGTAATGATGATGATCAAAGTCCATGAGTATCCTTGGAAGATGAAGGGTCTCAGGTTCATCAAGTTCATCGGGAAGCGGCTGGGTCTTGCGAATGCTGGACCCGGCTATAACAATTTCAGGAAACTCAGCCTCGAGAGATGCCAACTGATCATCAGTCAGCTCCTTGTTAAGGCGTATGACAAGCCTGCCACCTACAAACCTGTGTGAATGATAGTTCGAGTAGAACTCCTCGATAACCTTGATCGCCTCATCAACATCACGCGTAATGGTAAAGATCGAAAAGTCATCGGCTGAAACGAACCCTTTCCCCAACAACTTAACCTTTAAGAAATTGAACCACTCTTCCCAGTATCCTGTCTCGTCATCCATCAAAAGAAGCGGCTTCGGATTCGTTTTACCGGTCTGAATGAGTGTAAAAACCTCCATAGCCTCATCCAGAGTTCCGAAACCTCCGGGGAAAACCGCGATAGCATCGGACTCCTTAACAAAAGCGACTTTCCTGTTGAAGAAGTATTTGTACGTGATCAGCCTTGGAGTGTTCGCCATGACAATATTCGGCGACTGTTCGAACGGGAGATAGATGTTTACCGCGAATGAATTTTCACTCCCGGCACCTTCATTACCGGCCTGCATGATTCCGGACCCGCCACCGGTAATTATCATGTACCCCATCTCAGCCAGCTTGCGACTGAACTCTACGCAAGTGCGATAACTGAAATCATCCGGTTCAGTTCTGGCAGAACCGAATATGGTTACTTTTTTCTTGTGACGGTACGGAGCAAAAACCTTGTTGGTATAGCGCATCTCCTTCATCGTACTGTTAAGCATACGCATATCAGGAAGATAACTGGTCTCCTGACCGGCTTTAAGGGCTGAGATTATCATCTCCCTTACAATTTTCTGATGCTGCACCCCACCGACTGTATCGATAAGCTGTTGAATAAGAGCATCTGTTTCATCATCGTTTTTCTGAAAACTGAGCGTTTTCGGCATCGAGAGGCGGCTCCTGATAATATTTGCGAAACTATACCATCCTCTGAGACACTCATGCAACTTGTTAAGCACGGCTGAACAATTATTAAATTGACCTTTTTCGCGGGTTTTCGTTACATTACCTTGTAAATTCAAACACCCCATGAAAGGAACAATGAAGTTATGGGCAAAACCACTGCAGAGAAAATTTTTGCTTCACACCTCGTAGATGAGCCGTTTCAGGGAACAAAAGTACTGAAAATCGACGTCGTCATGTGTCACGAAATCACTACCCCTATTGCAATCGATGATCTTTTGGCAAGAGGTAAGGACCGGGTCTTCGACAGCAGTAAAATCAAGGCAGTAATTGACCATGTAACCCCCAGCAAGGACTCGAAGACCGCGACACAGGCGAAAATCCTGCGTGACTGGGCACACCGCCACGCAATAAAGGACTTTTTCGATATCGGCTCCAACGGCGTCTGTCATGCACTCTTTCCGGAAAAAGGATTCATCCGCCCCGGCTACACGGTCATCATGGGAGACTCCCACACCTGCACCCACGGAGCGTTCGGTGCTTTTGCCGCTGGAGTCGGTACGACCGACCTGGAAGTCGGAATATTGAAAGGGGTCTGCGCTTTCCGCGAGCCGAAAACGATCAGGATAAACGTGACCGGCACACTCCCCAAGGGTGTCTACGCAAAAGATGTCATCCTTCATATAATCGGGAAACTGACTGTAAACGGCGCAACTGACAGAGTCATGGAGTTCCGCGGCAATGTTATCGATGCAATGAGTATGGAGTCGCGTATGACCCTGTGCAACATGGCAATCGAAGCAGGAGGAACCTCCGGTATCTGCATGCCTGACCTGACGACTGTCGACTATCTCTGGCCATTCATCAGCAGCGATTACCCTTCTAAAGATGCTGCTCTTGCAGATTTCAATAAATGGTGCTCGGATGCTGATGCTGTCTATGACAGCACTCTCGACATTGACGTGACAACCCTTGAGCCGACCGTCACCTTTGGCTACAAGCCGGACCAGGTCAAGCCGGTCAGCCAGTTCGCCGGTGAAACTGTCGATCAGGTTTACATAGGCTCCTGCACCAACGGACGCCTTGAAGACCTCCGGATTGCAGCCGGAATCCTGAAAGGGAAAAAGATTGCGCCAAATGTACGCGGCATCCTCTCACCTGCGACACCGGCCATATATCAGGCAGCCAACAAGGAAGGTATCATTGATATTTTCATGGAAGCCGGGTTCTGCGTCACAAACCCTACCTGCGGCGCCTGCCTCGGGATGAGCAACGGCGTGCTCGCCGATGGCGAAACCTGTGCCTCCACTACGAACAGGAACTTCATGGGGAGAATGGGCAAAGGGGGGATGGTGCACCTGATGTCGCCCGCCACAAGTGCAGCTACTGCACTTGAAGGAAAGATTGCAGACCCTAGGAAATATCTTTAATTTATTGTTTCAAATTGCTTAGTTACGAAAAATTACATTGAAGGAGTTGAACCATGAAAACATTTGGAGGTCCGGCTCTCTTTCTTGACCGGAGCGATATCAATACCGACGAAATCATCCCGGCGAAATACCTGACCGAAATCACCAAGCAGGACCTGAAACCGTACATTCTGGAAGATCTGAAACTCCCTGGTTTTGACCCTAAAGGGGAAAAGACGAAGGCCGCC
Source organism: Geobacteraceae bacterium (assembly GCA_041500085.1). GTDB lineage: Bacteria > Desulfobacterota > Desulfuromonadia > Geobacterales > DSM-12255 > VEOV01. Next base: position 5,363 of record JBGQLM010000113.1, on the reverse strand, counting down.
CGGGTCATCGTCTCCCGCGCCAACTTCGGCTGCGGTTCTTCCCGTGAGCATGCCCCTTGGGTCTTCGAGGTGAACAACATCACCGCCGTGATTGCAGAGTCCTTTGCCAGGATTTTCCGCCAGAATATGTTCAACTGCGGCATGGCAGCAATCGAGCTGCCGAAGGAGGACCTCGACCTGATCTTCTCCCACGAAACTGACAGTGACGCGAGCATCAGCATCGACATGGAAGCTCAAACCCTGACCATGAACGGTGGCGGCAAAGCAAAGGTTTTCGGCTTCGACATCTCTCCATTTGACAAAGCTCTTGTAATGGCAGGCGGGTGGGTAGATTTCGCGGATAAGAAATACTGATTCTCCGGAATTTAATACCATCATTCAAATATTTTAGTAAATGTCCCCAGCCCCCTGAAATTCACGATTTCCGGGGGCTTTTCTTTTTCCCTCTCCGGACTTTCATCGAACTGATAAAATTACATCGCAGTAAATACAACTACGTTTTATTTTATTGCCACACCCTAATAAAAATGTTAAAAATACTATTAAGTTTTTTTGACAGACCAGCAGCAGTTGCAACCGTCTTGAACTATTATATAAATTCAAATGGCTGAAATATGGCCGGGTTCTCTGTTCTGACTGGATTACTTCTGCTTGCCTTTCCCGTCCCCTTTCCAATCGAATCTTGAGCTTCCGTTTCCAGCCATCCGTATAACGACTTTTGGTTGTAATTAGGTTTAATCAATCTGGCGGCCTTTTCAGGAAGGCCATGACACTGACACAACAGCATGTTGTCGTGGTTATTCCGCTAACAGATTGTAAGACTTGCCGTTATATCCCTTTTCTCCCCGTAATATACCCGGCACGGGGTATGTCGGGATACCGGGGCATCTGATAAACTCGGCGTAAACGGCGCTCATCCCTCTGCCGATACAACTTATGAACGGAAACAGGCCAATGCACAGTAAGGGTGAGACGAAATCGAAGCAACTGGACGTTCTACTTGAGATGGCGGCCATCATTAATTCGACTCTTGATCCGCAGCAGGTACGCATGCTCGCCATCGAGTCGGCCATGAAGCTTGTCGATGCGGAGGCGGCGAGCCTAATTCTGATCGACGAGGAGAAGAGAGAGCTGTTCTTCGAAGTCGCCCTTGGAGACAAGGGGGAGAATATTCGGGAGATCCGGCTGAAAAAAGATGAAGGAATCGCCGGGTGGGTGGCGAAGCACGGTGTAGCACAACTGGTAAGCGACGCGCGGAGCGACATGCGTTTCTTCTCCCGGATCGATGAGCTCTGCGGGTTCGTAACCCGCGACCTGATATGCGTGCCGGTCAGAAACAAGGAAAAGATCATCGGTGTCCTGGAAGCGGTCAACCGGAAAAACGGACGGTTCAATAACGACGACATGAATCTCCTCGCCTCCCTCGCGAACCATGTGGCAATTGCCCTTGAAAACGCTTTTCTCCACGAAAAGAACCTGGTCCAGCTGACCGAGATGGTGGAAGAGGAGAAACGGCACCGGAAGGAAAAAGATCTTCTTCTCAAGGACCTCCACGACGGAATCGGGGGAATTACCGCCAACATCAATATCCTGTCCGAACTGGCCAGAAAAGGTGAGAGCGTAGTCGAGATGAAGAAGGCGCTCGCCGTCATCGCTGAACTCTCCCGGGAAGGGGTGGCTGAAATCAGGAGCTTCATGAACGGTCTGGAGAACGGGGAATCGACGTGGAACGACCTGGCAGCAGAGATAAGACGATATGGCAGCTACGTGACCGAACCCCACAACATCTCGTTCGCAGTAAATACCGAGGTCTCCACCGGGGATGAAAAACCGGGCATTTTTCTCTATCTCATGCTTTTCCGAATCTCCAGGGAAGCGCTTACCAACGTGATCAAGCATTCCCGCGCCAGGAACGTTGAAGTCAGCTTCACTGTTGGCAATACCGGCGTCACCCTGAGCGTTCTCGATGACGGAATCGGCCTCAAGGAAGAAACTGTCACCGGGAGGGGAATCGCCAACATGAAAGCCAGGGCGGGCGAAATCGGCGGGCATCTTACTGTCACATCCGGACCAGGTACCTGTGTCCGGTTCGAAATGCCGGGGATGACGCCTGTCGCATGAATGAACGACAATTATTAATTGCGAGTGCGAGGTTGAATCACTGATGCAAATCGTCATTGTCGAAGATAACCGTCTTCTCCTCGAAAACCTGAAGCTTCTCCTGAACGGCGAGGAAGGAATCAAAGTGACAGGTGCTTTTTCAACAGCAGAAGATGCACTCCCGGAACTCGAAATTTGCGCTCCGGACGTCATGCTGACTGATCTCGATCTGCCGGGCATCTCCGGCATAGAGCTGACCCGACGGGCCAAAGCGAGACTTCCCGACCTGGATATCATGGCGTACACCATATTCGAAGACCGGGAAACTGTCTTCTCCGCAATCAAGGCGGGGGCTTCCGGCTATATCCTCAAAGGGAGCACTCCCCGTGAGCTGATCGAGTCCCTCAACAGTCTGCATCGCGGCGGCGCCCCCATGAGTCCGAAGATCGCCCGGAAAGTAATCCAGGAATTCCAGGATGAGACTGTCAGCGAGAGCAGCCTCTTGAGCCATCGGGAAAAAGAGATCGTCCGGGGAATCGAACAGGGGCTGACCTACAAGAACATAGCCGAAAAGTTCTTCATAAGCCCCCATACCGTCCATACCCATATCAAAAACATCTACGAGAAGCTCCAGGCCAAGGACCGGCCGGAAGCCATAAGCAAGGCGCGGCGCAAAGGATTGATCTAATATCAAGTTACTTTACAGGAGGAGAAGCAATGAAGGACACCGACACCAAATTGTTTATCAAGGAATTGAGCCGTCGGCAGCCATTCGACCGGGTAGCCAAAGAGCACCTCCGCTGGCTGGCAGACAGGATGGAACAGGTGACCTTCCCCGAAGGCGCCGCCATCCTGCTACCCGGAGGAATTTGCGAGGATCTCTTTTTCATCCACTCCGGCGCGGTCCAGCTGGAGGCGGTAGGCAGCACGGCCGAAAACCTCAAGGTGCTGGCGGAACTGGTGGAGGGGGAAAGCTTCCCGCTGGAAGCTCTTGAGGAGGAGCGTCCCGTTTTCTCCACCTTCCGCGCCAAGAGTGAAACGATCTGTTTCAAACTCTCCAGGGCCGGTTTTGACGAGTTCAAGCGCCTGAGCAATGTCTTTGCCGAATTCTGCAGGTACCGTTCCCAGAGCTTTCTCGAACAGTCCCGCCGGGTCTATCGCCTGCACTACTCGCACCAGAGCGATGAACAGCAGAGGCTCAGCACTCCGCTGGTCGTCCTGATGCTCCCCGATCCCCCGACTGCAAGCCCCGGTGATTCGGTGCGGCAGGTAGTTGCCATGATGCACGACCGGGACGTGGATGCCGCCGTGATCGTCAGCCAAGAGCGCTGCATACTGGGTATCTTCACCATGCGTGACCTTCTCCGCAAGGTGGTTGTTCCCGGCGGCGACCTGGAAGGAGCCATCGAAGATGTCATGACTACGTCTCCCCGCACCCTGCCTATCTCCGCGATGGGATACGAAGCAGCCCTGCTCATGGCCGAGCAGGGATTCCATCACATCATTCTCGAAGATGAGGGCAAACTGGCCGGCATGGTCTCAGAGCAGGACCTCTTCAATCTCCAGCGGGTATCGCTCACCCAGATCACCAGCCAGATCCGGACCGCGGACACCCTGGAGTGGCTCAAACAGTGTCATCGCGACATCCACCTGCTCTCCGAAAACATGCTGGTCCAGGGGGTCACTGCCGACCAGATCACGCAAATCATCTCCTCCCTCAATGACCAGATCATGTGCCGGGTGCTGGAGATCGAGCTAAAGGAAGAAGATCTCAGCGACCTGCAGATCAGCTGGATAGCTTTCGGCAGCGAAGGGCGCTTCGAACAGACCCTGACCACCGACCAGGACAACGGAATCATCTTCGAGACTCCGAAGGGAATGACTGCGGACCAGGTCCGACAAAGGTTGCTCCCCCTGGCGCAAAAGGTCAACAAAGCGCTCGACATCGTCGGTTTCCCCTTGTGCAAAGGGAACGTCATGGCAGGGAATCCCGCCTGCTGCCTCAGCTACACCGAATGGCAGAAACGTTTCAACAAGTGGATCGCCGAACCGACTCCCGAAGCGCTTCTCAATGCTTCCATCTTCTTCGACTTCCGCCACCTCAGCGGGTCCACCGACCTGTCCGACCGGCTCCGGCACTGGCTTGCAGGCGCGTGCAAAGGGCAAGCCCGGTTCCTCAACCTGCTGATGGAAAACGCCCTCCAGCGCACCCCGCCGATCGGTTTCTTCCGCGACTTCGTGGTCGAGGACCACGAGGAGTGCCCGAACTCCATCGACATGAAAACCAGCGGTGTCACCCTGTTCGTGGATGCGGCCCGTGTGTACGCCCTGGCCAGCGGCGTCACCCGCGGCAACACCAAGCAGCGGCTGATTTCGGTCGGCGATCTGCGCAACTGGCCCCAGAGCGAAGTCAATGCCTGGGCCGACTCCTTCTCCTTCCTCCAGTCGCTCAGGATCCGCCAGCAGTATGAGCTGCAACGTACCGGCGGCAAGGTGCACAACCGGATCAATCCCTATGAACTGAACAACCTGGACCGGAAGTTCTTTCTCGAATCGCTCCGCCAGGCCGGCAAGCTGCAGAAAAAACTGCAGAGCGATCACAAGATGATGACGATGTAGCTCCGGATGATAATGTTTTCGTTTGCTGGATATTTATGAGGTGCCCTATGTCTATCCGTCGCCTGCTCACATTCGCTGCCTTTTTGTCCATGACTCTTTTCAGTACACAGGGAAGCGAAGCTGCAATCATTACTGTAACCAACGCTAATGACAGCGGTCCAGGATCATTGAGGCAAGCGATAATCAATGCTGCTCCGGCTGGTGGCGACACCATCGTCTTCGACCCGGGTATTTCGTCCATTAATCTCTCCAGCGAAATCGTCATCAGCAAAAATCTGACTATCGCCGGACCCGGCGCCAGGAAGCTTTTGATCTGCGGTTTATGGGCCAGTCGTATCTTCAACATAGCTTCAAGTACAACGGTTGAAATCAGCGGACTGAGGCTGATCGATGCAGCCTCCGCTATTTCCGGAGGCGCCCTGGAAAACGCCGGCAACGTTTATCTCTACGGTGTCACGATCGGCGGTTGTTCTGCCAGCGATTACGGCGGAGCAATCCATAACTACGGTGGCTTCATGGCAATCTACGACTCCACGCTCTCCGGCAACAGCGCCACAAACGGCGGCGGCGCCATCTTCAACGACAGCAGCAGTACCCTGATCATCAACAACAGCACCATCAGCGGCAACACATCAGACCAGGGG
>JBGQLM010000112.1:0-13381 GCA_041500085.1 Geobacteraceae bacterium | reverse complement strand
GGCTTGTTGTCGAGAGTGATCTTGTCGGTATCTGGATCAGCCTTGGTCCCGAGTTCGGTCACGACCTTGCCGTTGACCATGACCCGGCCCTCCGTGATCATCGTCTCTGCCGAGCGTCTTGATGCCAGGCCCGCTTTCGCCAGTATTTTCTGTAGTCTTTCTTGCATAAGTAAGGATCCCTGAGAAAAGTACATTTTTAACTAATGTACAGTATCAAATCAGGATAGCTTGTGGAAGAAAAAAGCCCCTGTCCCCGGCACAATGGTTCATTGTCCGGCAGTCCGGATCGTATTTGATGAAGGATCAGATAAATTCGTTAATGTCGGTCAGGCAATCTTCTGCTATAATTTGCCAATGAAAAAGCTAGCCAACCCGAAGAGCCCTGAAATAAAGCCTCCCAGGATTACGCCATTTAAACTGCAATCAGCGAAAGAGAGCCTCGTTTTTCCCGTTGTCGGCATCGGCGCTTCTGCCGGCGGACTGGAGGCGCTGGAACAGTTTCTGCGGCAGGTGCCGCAACAATGCGGCATGGCGTTTGTCATCGTCCAGCATCTGGACCCGACCCACAAGGGGATCATGGCCGAGCTGCTCCAGCGGACGACCGGTATGGAAGTTTTCCAGGTCAAGGACCGGATGAGGGTCAAACCAAACTGTGTTTATGTGATCCCCCCCAACAAGGACATGTCCATTCTGCACGGAGTGCTGCACCTGTTCGAGCCGTCGGAGCGCCGCGGCCTGAGGCTGCCGATCGATTTCTTTCTCCGCTCTCTTGCCGAGGACCGGAAAGAGGGGAGCATCGGCGTGATCCTCTCCGGCATGGGCTCGGACGGCACGACGGGTCTGCGGGCCATCAAGGAAAAAGCAGGACTGGCGGTGGTGCAGGAGCCCTCCTCGGCCAAGTTCGACAGCATGCCCAAGAGCGCCATTAACGCCGGGCTGGCAGACCTGGTAGCCCCGGCGGAGGATCTGCCCGGAAAGATCATCGACTATCTTCGCCACGTCCTCGTAATCTCCAGGACCGAGTTCCCATTGGAAGAGAAGGACCAGAGCGGACTGGAGAAAATCCTCATACTGCTGCGGGCAAAGACCGGGCAAGACTTTTCGCTTTACAAAAAGAACACCATCTACCGACGGGTAGAGCGGCGGATGGGGATTCACCAGATCGACCGGATCGCCGCTTACGTTCGCTATCTGCAGGAGAATTCCCAGGAAGTGGAGCTGCTCTTCAAGGAGCTCCTGATTGGCGTGACCAGTTTTTTGCGCGATCCTGCGGCCTGGGAGCAACTGCTGGCAGAGGCCATCCCGGCGGTCCTGGCGAGCCGACCGGCCGGTGGGACGCTGAGGGCCTGGTCAGTCGGTTGCTCGACCGGCGAGGAGGCATATTCTCTGGCCATTGTCTTCAGGGAAGCGCTGGAGCAGGTCAAGCCCGCGGAGAATTTCAAGCTGCAGATCTTTGCCACAGACCTGGACCGGGATGCTATCGATAAGGCCCGGCAAGGATTATATCCTGCCAACATCGCTGCCGATATGTCTGCGGAGCGTCTGCGCCGGTTCTTTACCCAGGAAGAGAATGGCTACCGGGTCGCCAAGGAGATCCGGGAGATGGTTACCTTTGCCACCCAGAACGTTATCATGGACCCCCCCTTTACCAAACTTGACATCCTTATCTGCCGCAACCTGTTGATCTATCTGACGCCGGAACTGCAGAAAAAACTTTTGCCGCTCTTTCACTACAGCCTGAACCCCGGCGGAGTCCTGTTTCTGGGGAGCTCGGAGTCCGTCAGCGCCTTTACTGATCTCTTCGAACCTCTGAATGCCAAGGCAAGACTCTTCCGGTGCCGCGAATCGCTCCTGCGGGACATACCCCTGGCATTTCCTCCCTCGTTTGTCCCCGCCCAGGCGGGATTTACCAAGGAGTTACCAATGCTGAAACCTGCTGCCAATCTTCAGACGCTTGCCGACCAACTGCTTTTACAGCACTTTTCTCCGCCGGCAGTGCTGACCAACGACAAGGGTGATATCCTCTATATCAGCGGGCGGACCGGCAAATATCTCGAACCGGCGGCCGGCAAGGCGAACTGGAATATCTTCGCCATGGCGCGTGAAGGACTTCGTTTTGATATGGGCAGCGCCTTCCAGAAGGCGCTCAGGCAACAAGGGACGGTCATTGTCAAGGGGCTCAAGGTCGGGACCAATGGCGGCGCGCAGACCGTCGATATCACGGTCCAGGCGATCGAAGAGCCGGAGGCGCTGAAGGGGATGGTGATGATCGTCTTCAACAACGTGGCAGCGCCTTTGGAAACAAGAGCTCCGCGCCGCTCCAAGACCTCCCTATCCGATAACTCCAGGGGTCTGGAACTGGAGCAGGAGCTCCAGCGACTCAGGGAAACGCTTGAGACCACCCGCGAGGAGATGCAATCTTCGCAGGAAGAGCTCAAATCCACCAACGAGGAGCTGCAGTCCACCAATGAAGAGCTCCAGTCCACCAACGAGGAACTGACCACCTCCAGAGAAGAGATGCAGTCGCTGAATGAAGAGCTGCAGACAGTGAACGCCGAGCAGCAGTCCAAAATGGACGAGCTTGGCCGGGTGAACAACGACATGAGAAATCTGCTCAACAGCACGGAAATAGTTACCGTGTTCCTGGACAACGAACTCCATGTGAGGCGGTTCACCAGCGGGGCGGACAAGCTCTTTAAGCTGATCCCGGGCGATGTGGGGCGTCCGCTCAGCGACATTACCAACAAGCTGCTCTATCCCGATATGAACGAAGAAGCGCGGGAAGTGCTCCGAACGCTGGTCTTTTCTGAAAAGCAGATCACCACGACCGACGGGCGCTGGTTTTCAGTGCGCATCATGCCCTACCGCACCATGGACGATGTAATTGCCGGGGTGGTGATCACCTTCTCGAACATTACTGCGGCCAAGGCACTGGAGGCGGAGCTGCGCGGGGAGATTGCAAGGCTTAGTGACGGGTTAAAAGTTTGAATTATGTAGTATGAGGCTTCAGCCTGACAACTGACTTGAGAGGGAATCATTGGTTATAGAGAAAAAAGACAATAGTCAGTTAACAGCCGCAGAACTTCGCCGTAGCGCTGAAGAGCGGCTTGGAGAGATCAGGGGGAGACGGTCTCTTAACGGGACAGATGAGGATCCGCGGCTCGTTCATGAACTGCAGGTCCACCAGATCGAGCTGGAGATACAGAATGAAGAACTCCGCCGGGCCAGGGACGAGTTGGAGACATTGATTGAAAAGTATTCGGACCTCTACGATTTCGCCCCGGTTGCCTATTTTACCATCGATCGCAACCGGGGTATCAGAGCCGTAAACCTTCGCGGCGCAAGACTCCTCGACATTGATCGTTCCGGACTGCTCGGCCTGAGTTTTGAGTTGTTCGTCAACGATGACGACCGTCCATTTTTTATCGAATTTCTTCGAAAAGTGTTTGCGAGTCAGGTCATGGAGTCCTGTGAGGTCAGGCTTGCGAGAGAGGGAAATGATCCGTTCTTTGTGCAGATCGAGGCCGTGGCCTTCGGAGGCCTGGATTGCCGCATTGCGGTCATCGACATCACCGGGCGCCGAAGCATTGAAGCGTCGCTTGCCGTAAGACAGTCGGAACTCGAAGAGCTCAACAGTTCTCTGGAGACGCGCATTTTCCAATCTGTGGCCGAACTCCGCCGGAAAGACCAGATGATGATCCTGCAGGACCGACTGGCCGTCATGGGTGAGATGATCAACAACATCGCCCACCAGTGGCGCCAGCCGCTGAATACGCTCGGTCTGCTCATCCAGAAATTGCCTCTTTACTATGATTCGGCAGATTTCAACAGGAAGTATCTGGAAGATAACACCGCCAACGCCATGAAGATGATCCGGCACATGTCGCATACCATCGAAGACTTCAGGACTTTCTTCAGGTCCGACAAGGAAAAGGTAGTTTTCAACGTCACTCAGGTGGTCGAACATGCCATTTCACTCATCAACAAGAGCTTCAACGACCAGCAGATAACTATCGATTTTCAGACGCAAGGCGATCCCGTGATCTACGGCTATCCTAACGAGTTCACCCAGGTAATCCTGAATATCCTGATGAACTCCCGTGACGCGCTGGTCGGGCACAAACTTGATGAAGCCGTCATTTGCATCAACTCTTTTATGGAAAAAGGCAAAACGGTCGTAACCATCTCCGATAAGGGCGGCGGTATCGACAGCGCGATCATAGACAGGCTGTTTGAACCCTACTTTTCCACCAAGGGGCCGGACCAGGGGACCGGGATCGGCCTTTACATATCCAGGACCATCATCGAGACAAATATGGGCGGCAGCCTGACGGTTCGCAATACCGGAGACGGCGCAGAGTTCAGAATCGAGGTGCAAAATGCCGAATCCTGACAAGGAAGATTCCGGAATATCGCTTCTATATGTGGAGGACGAACCTGATGCACGGGAATTGATATGCGAGATCATCGGCCGTCGCTATCCGGATCTGCGACTGCTTGTAGCCGGAAACGGTGAAGAGGGCATCCGGTTGTTCAAGGCGAATCGACCCGAGATAGTTCTCACCGACATCAACATGCCGGTATTCAATGGTCTCAGGATGGCGGAAGATATCAAATTGTTGTGTCCCGCTACCGAGATCATCGCCTTGACCGCACACAGTAATTCGGAACACCTGCTGAAGGCTATCGAGATCGGCATCAGCCATTACATCCTGAAGCCGATCGACATAAAGCAGGTTTTCCGAGTCATTGACAAGTCACTCGACTTAATCCGCTCGGAGCGGATCATAGCGCACAAAAACAGACAGATCCTGAAGCTAAATACCGAGCTTACAGAAAAGGCAGTTGAGCTCGAAGCGGCGAACCGGGAGCTTGAGTCGTTCAACTACACGGTTGCTCATGATCTGCGTTCGCCAATGGTTTCTATCAAAGGCTTTGCCCAGATACTGGTTGAAAAGTATGATTCTGACCTGGATGACGCCGGCAAAGAGTATCTTCATATAATAACGGCCGGCATCACCCGCATGAACAACCTTATTGAAGCTCTGCTCAAATTATCCATGTACCAGCGAAAACAGATACATAAGAAATGGACCAGCCTCACTGATATTGCTTATGAAGTCAGGGACAGCCTGCTGATGCAGGATCCCCTCCGTCAGGCGACGTTCTCCATAGATGAAGGGATTAACGGCTACTGTGAACCTAGCCTGATGCTGATTGCTCTTGAGAATCTTTTCGGAAATGCCTGGAAATACTCCGCGAAGAAAGACGATGTCTTGATCGAGTTCGGCACGCTCAACAAGGATGAAGATCTTGTTTATTTTGTCCGCGACAATGGAGCAGGCTTTGATCAGCAGGATTCGGCCGGGCTTTTTGCTCCTTTTCAGAGATTTCAAAGCGACGAGGGGATTGAAGGATTCGGTATCGGCCTGGCGACGGTATCCAGGATCATCCAGCGACACGGCGGCAGGATCTGGGCCGAAGGCGAGAAAGGAAAGGGGGCCACATTTTATTTTACCCTCTGATCCTCCTTACGAACTGAAATAACAAACTCTTATCCTTATTCATAAGACATGATCGAATCATCTCCCCTTTGAAACTCCTGCCAACTCCAGACAGAACATCTGACCTTTAAAACTGACTTCGCGTTTTCTGCCGACTGTCTGCCTCGACTTTTACAGGGTTAGACAGTACGGGCGAGGATATCTTCGTGAGGGGATAGCGGAGAATCAAACTCTGCCTGCTTGTCAAATGCAATAACTTCGATATGCTTTCCTCATGTGTCGCTCAATGAGGACACTTCATTTCTTACGGGACCGATTTCCCCTTCATCAATCGGTCCCCACAATCACGTCAAGGAGCTGTTATGCGGAGAGTTGTTCTGGCCTGTGTAGCTGTACTACTGGCTGCCGGTTCCATCGTTGCGGCAGAACGACAGGTCGCACCCTACGGAATCGCCATCTTTCCGGACTACATGACCTGGAAGGTCATCGCTCCTTCGTTCCGGGAGGACAAGGGACATATCCGGATCATCACCGGCAACGAGATTGCTTTTGCCGCCCTGCGTGACGGCAAGAAGCCGCTCCCGGATGGCAGCGTGCTGGCAAAAGTGGCCTGGAAAACGGAAAAGCATCCTTCTTTCCCGGTTGCGACGGTGCCCGGTGCTTTCGTGCAGGTAGAGTTCATGGTGAAAGATGAGAAAAAATACAAGGATACAGGCGGTTGGGGCTTTGCCCGTTTTGTGGGGAGTGAACTGAAGCCTTATGGCAAGGATGCCGGTTTTGTCAGCGAGTGCTACGCTTGTCATCTGCCGGTTGCTGACAACGATTTCCTTTTTACTAAAATTGTCAAAACACCCTAGATTGTATTCGAGACAACATATGAGCACTCTTTTTACACCTCTCAATCTTCGCTCCATAACTTTTCGCAACCGGATTTTCGTATCCCCCATGTGCCAGTATTCCAGTCAAGACGGTTTACCCTCCGAATGGCATCTGGTGCATCTCGGCAGCCGTGCCGTGGGCGGCGCAGGGCTGGTCATGGTCGAAGCAACAGCGGTAAGCCCTGAAGGACGCATCAGTCCGGATGACAGCGGCATCTGGAGCGACGCTCATGCCGAGGCTTTTGCGCCGATCGCCCGCTTTCTTAGAGAGCATGGCGCCGTGGCCGGTATCCAGCTTGCCCATGCCGGACGCAAAGGGTCCTGTTCTTTGCCGTGGCTCGGCGGCGGCCCACTGGGGATGGAGGCATGCGGCTGGCAGCCGCTTGCACCAAGCGCTCTCCCTTTTACCGAAAGTCATCCCGTACCACGTTCGCTGACTCATGCCGAACTGGACGAGATCGAAGAACAGTTCCGCGCCGCTTCCCGCAGGGCGCTGGTTGCCGGATTCCAGATGGTAGAGCTTCATATGGCCCACGGGTACCTGCTTCATGAATTTCTCTCTCCTCTGGTTAACCGACGGGAAGACGAATACGGCGGTACCCTGGAAAACCGTCTCCGGTTTCCCTTGCGGATTGCCAGCGCGGTGCGGGAAGAGTGGCCGGCGCAATTGCCGCTTTTTGTCCGGATCTCCGCAACCGACTGGGTTGAGGGGGGATGGGATATCGATCAGTCGTTGGTTCTGGCCAGGCAGCTGAAGCAGATCGGGGTGGACCTGATCGACTGCTCTTCGGGATTTGCAGTACCGGATGAGCCGGTTCCCTTCGGCCCGGGCTTCCAGGTCCCTTTTGCCGCCCGGGTCCGGAGCGAGGCGGGAATTGCTACCGGAGCCGTAGGTCTCATCACCGAACCTGCCCAGGCAGAGCAGATCGTGGCTACCGGACAGGCGGATGTCGTGCTGCTGGGACGGCAGATGCTGCGCGATCCCTACTGGCCGCTCCATGCAGCAAAGGAGCTGCATGTGGACGTCTCCTGGCCGAACCAGTATTTGCGGGCTCAATAATGTTTTCAAAGGAGAAAATTATGCAAAAGACACCATTTGTTGATCAGGACCTGTGTATCAGTTGCGGAATTTGTATCAGCAATGTCCCTGAAGTTTTTCGATTTGCCGATAATGGCAAGGCAGAGGTCTATGAGCCAACCGGGGCCTCCGAGGAGACAATTCAGCAGGAGGCTATCGATGTCTGTCCTGTTTCCTGCATCTGCTGGAATTAGCTGTCCGATGAAGTTCATCTATTAATAGGAGGATGATCAATGATGCTCACTATGAAACCCATTTTAAAAACTCTCTGCCTTATTTCCTTGTTTGCTGTTGCAACTGCCGGTTGCAGCAGCAAGAGCAGCAATGCCGGACAACAGGGTACGGGTGACGCGGTAAAGGATAATGCCCTGCTGACAATAGACCAGGGAAGACAGACCTTCCGCTTTGATACGTTCGGCGATGAGGCCTTCTGGGGAGACACCCTCAAGCTCCACCAGGGGGTTGCCAAGGTCAGCCCCAAGACCGCACTGGCCGTGGGGCTCAAGGTCGACGTGGATGCTCTGCCCCAGGATCTTGTTGATAAGTTGAAAAACGGCAGCCTCAATCTTGACGATCCGGCAAATACGCTGGCTCTTATCAAGCTGAACTCGGTGCTGGGAGTTACCGGCTTCTTCAATGCGGACGGGAGTATGAAGTCGATCGGCATCCAGTGCGCATTCTGCCACTCCACTGTGGACGATTCGCTCGCCGCCGGCATTGGTCACCGTCTTGACGGCTGGGCAAACCGTGATCTCAATGTGGGGGCGATCGTGAACCTCTCCCCGGATCTGAGCGCCGTGGTTGCCCTTCTGGGGGTCGATGACGCTACTGTGCGAGCCGTCCTGAACGGCTGGGGGGCGGGCAGGTACGACGCCCAGCTCTTCCTGGACGGCAAGGCTGTCAAACCAGGCGGAACTCTGGGGTCGTCAGCGACGCTGATCCCTCCCGCCTTCGGTCTGGCTGGAGTTAACCTTCATACATCGACCGGTTGGGGTTCGGTCACTTACTGGAACGCTTTCGTAGCCAATCTGGAGATGCACGGCAAGGGGACCTTCTTCGATTCGCGGCTGAACGACTCTGTCAAATACCCGGTCGCCACACGGGCGGGCTTCTACAATGTCCGACAGAGCAGCCCGGAAGCGGACCTGATCACCCCCAAGCTCGCCGCTCTCCAATCCTATCAGCTTGCCATTCCGGCGCCTATGCCGCCGGCCGGCTCTTTCGACGCAGCTGCAGCCGGACGCGGGAAAACAGTGTTCAACGGCAAGGCAAAATGCGCCACCTGTCATGTGCCACCCCTCTTCACTGAGCCGGGGTGGAACATGCACACCCCCGCCGAAGTCGGTTTGACCGCCTCGGGTGACGATTTTCAGGCAAAACGGTCACCCGACGAGCGCTACCGGACAACTCCCCTCAAGGGCCTCTGGAGCCATACAAAAGGGGGCTTCTACCATGATGGTCGTTATTCCACGCTGCTGGATGTCGTGAACCATTACAACAGCAGCCTGCCCGGAGGGCCTTTGGGGCTTACCGATGCTGAAAAAGCCGATCTGGTCGAGTACCTGAAGTCTCTATAGCACGGTAAGGCATGGTCGGCGTTTATCCATTTTCGCAAGGAGCATAGGCGATGAAGAAGATAGGATGTTTTCTGTCACTGGCGTTGGTATCGCTCAGTCCTTTGTTGGCCTGTGCGGCCGATATCGGATTGAGTTCCACCACCCTTTTCCGCTTTGAACAACGTGCGGTTCCGGGATTCGACAAACAGACGGCAATCCCGGCTACAGAGTTTCTCAGGGCAGATCTGGACAAGGCCGGTGACGGCAATCTGTCCCTGCATATCTACGGCTGGGAAAGGGTGGATCTGGCCGACAAAAGCGTTAACGAGGGGTCTAACGACGGGGATCTCGCCTATGGTTATCTGGCTTATCGCTTTCCCACTGCCAATGCGGAGGTGAAGGGCGGCAGGATTATTGTCAGGGAAGGCGTCGCCGCGGAACAGATCGACGGCGTCAGCGCCAGGGCCGATCTGCAGAAAGGTTTTACGGTGGCCATGTTCGGCGGCGCACCCGTCAAACTCGATCGTGACACAAAAAGCAAGGGGGATTACATTGTTGGCGGCCGGGGCAGCTACCGCCTCAAGGGTAAACTGGAGCTGGGTGTGTCCGGACTGCAAGAAGGCGGCGTCATTATCAATACCGCCGGTACTGCCAAAGATAACCGCCAACTGGTGGGGGGGGACATCTGGCTATCCCCCTTCAGAATGCTCGAACTGAACGGCCATACCTTCTACAACTCGGCTACCGCCGGGATTGCGGAACACAGCTACCTCCTGGAGTTCAAACCATCGAAAATCATATCGGTATCTACAACCTATAACGAGCAGCGGTTCGAAAACTACTTTACCTATTCCAATGTTCGCTCCCTGTTCAACCCGGACAACAGGGGTGAAGTGAAGTCGTACGGCGGCGGAATAGGCTGGACTGTCGCCACGCCTTTGGAGATGACGGCCGACTATCGTCACTATAGCCGCACCAGTCTTGTAAGTACCGACAATAACGGCAATTCCGACCGTTACGGTGTGGATGCGAGGATGACATTTCTGGACAGGAAACTGCGATCAGGGCTTGCCTATCATCGCAGCGACGGTGCTGCCAACTTCAATTCCTACAACGAGGTGCGCGGCTACTGCCTCTATGATTCCGGCCGCTACGTAACCAGCATGGATGCCATCGGCCAGTTTTACAAAAACAGTATCTTCAACAGGAAAGAGGCCTTCGAACTTATCGCTTCCGGCGGTTATCGGATTTTGCAGGATTTGCTCCTGTCAGGAGAGATCGGGTACGGCCGCAATCCCCAGTCCAGTGACGATTTAAGGGGGGTGTTGAAGCTGACCTACAATTATGAATATACAAACAAAGGAGCAAAAAAATGAGGAGGGACAAGTTTTGTATCCTTTTTATGCTGACAGCGGCTGCCTTGGGAATAACCGCCTGCAGCCTGTTCTCCAATGAATCGTCCCTTCCGGCATGGCATGCCGAGGAGCTGGGAGAAGGCCGCCCGGTATGCTCGGAGTGTCACGAGGATCAGATCAGGGGGACCATGAAGCCTTATGCGTCTTTTAACCATTCCCGGGAGTTCATAAAAAGCCATCGTCTGTACGCGGCACGAGAAGCATATCTTTGCGCCACCTGCCATAAAGGCTCCTTCTGCAACGACTGCCATGTCAACGAACTGGAGATCAAGCCGCCGATCAAGCTCGGCAACAGGCCTGACCGCGAATTGATACACCGCGGGGATTATCTGACCCTGCACAAGATAGACGGCAAGATAGACCCGGGCAGCTGCTACAAATGTCACGGCAGGACCAATAATGAAAAATGTGTCGTCTGTCACCGTTAGGAGAAAACGATGAACATGCCGAGCAAGATCCAGCGGGTTTGCAGGGCCTTGAGAACATCTGCCGTCATAGCACCGGCAGTTTTGCTGTGGGGATGCGGAAATGCCAACAAGGATGCCCCCAGCTTGAACACGTCAGGTAACCACCCGGCAGGCTGGGTGAACTTTAACGGCGGAAATCATCGCGTTGCGTTCCGTGCCGCGTCTGACCAGTGCCCGCAGTGCCATGGCAGCGATCTTCTACAAAAGGGAAGCAAGGGGGGAGTCGCCAGGGTAAGCTGTTCCTCCTCCAGTTTTAACGGTATAATTTGCCATGCGAACTCCCATGTTCCCCGTTCGGTGCCGCACGCACTTCCTTTTACCAATCCTGCCCTTCATGGCCCGGCAGCAAAGCAGGATCTGGCTTTCTGCAAAGGATGCCATGCATCGACTTCAGGCGGAGTCGGCAGCAATCCACGTTTCAATGCCAAGATCGGCGCGCTGATCAACGGCTGCGAGGACTGCCATAATATCTATCTGGCGCATCCTTCGACTCCGGCGCCGGATTCCGCACCCTGGCGCGGCCCGGTTTCCCATCGGGACGCAAAAAACCTTGCCAACGCCTGTGCTCTTTGCCATGGAGTCAATCTTGACGGCATCAACGCGGTCGGGCCTGCCTGTTCGACCTGCCACGTTTTCTCACCCTTGACTGCGCTGAATTGTACCTCCTGTCACGGAAACCCGCCATCCGGGACAACTTTTCCGGATGTCTCCGGGAGGCACAATGTGCATAACAACCTGAATCTTGTCACAGGAGACTGCTCAAGCTGCCACAACGAAGCAGGGATCGGCACCCTGAACCATTTCAACGGTTCGGTAAACGTAATCATACCGCCAAAATTCAATGCCAAGACGGGTGGTCCTGCAACATATACTCCTGATACTGCTGCAACCATCGCAAGTTCCGCGAATAACGGCGGCAAGTGTACCAACGTCATCTGCCATGGCGGGATTATCACGCCTTCCTGGCGCACCGGTGTGATTGCTGCCAATTGCCCGGCCTGCCATCAGTCGAGATCTGTGTCAGATCAGTTCAACAGCTACTTTTCCGGCAAAGCTGTCGTAGGCCCTCCGGCATACGCTTCCCTGCACGATTTCCATTTGACAGCGATCGGCTTGTCCTGCACCGATTGCCATGATACCGGCAAGCTGGCCCTAGGGCATTTCGCCAATCTTGAAACTCCGGCGTTCGAACAAGCGCCGGCTGCAACTATCAGGACAGACACTACTTACGTGGGCGGATCCTGCAGCCCTGCCAACACAGGCACCAACTTTTCCATTACGATCTGCCACGGAACGCGATCATGGACTGCCCCATGAAACAAAAGGAGGAGAACGTGATACGGACTTCTGGAACAGGTATGAGACATTATTTCGAGGTACTGCTCTTTTTTGGTTTCCTGGCCATTGTAACGGTAGGGTGCAGTAATAATAACGGGTCGTCCCAGACTCAGGCTACCTTCAGCACTTCCACCTTTCTGACCCGGTCACAGGAGAATCCTCTCTTCTCCAACTTCAGCTCCAGCGGAACCGGTGCCGTCTCTGTGGACCCGGCCACCCGAAGAATCAGCGGAGTGATCGTCACCAGCGGCATCATCGGCACACAGGCCCATATACACAGCGGCACTCCCGGGGTAGCAGGACCGGTTGAAATTCCACTTAGCGGTGGGCCGACCGTCTGGACGATCCCTGACGGAACTATACTGACCCTCGACCAGATGGCTAAATTGAGCGCCGGGCAGCTGTATTTCAATGTCCACAGTGTGAAGTTTCCCGCCGGGGAGATTCGCGGCCAGCTGAACCAGCAGGTGAGGTCCGCGGCACTCTCCGGGGCTAACGAGGCGCCTGCGCCGAACAATTCATCTGCGACCGGTGCCGGCATCCTTGCGCTGGATCCGGTCACAAGGAGGGTGAGCGGGATAGTCAGGACCACCGGGATTACGGTGGTCGATCCGGCCAGCCCGAAAAGACAGGCCCATATTCATCAGGGGGCGCCAGGCGCTGCAGGTAATGTAATTGTTCCGCTTGAGGAAACAGCAACCGGCAGCGGCGTCTGGAAAGTACCGACCGGCGCGGTTCTGACCCTTGATCAGGTTGCAGCCTATAATGCCGGCAATCTCTATTTCAATGTGCATAGCGAGGCAAACCCGGCTGGAGAGATTCGCGGGCAAATCGTTCCGGCCACGTTAACCGTAAAGACAGCTCAACTGAGCGGTGCACAGGAAGTTCCGCCTGTTGCCACTGCTGCTACCGGCACCGGGATCGCAGTTGCCAACTCCATTACCAGGGAGGTTTTCGGTGGTGTCAGAACTGCCGGGATTACCGGGACCCAGGCTCACATTCACGACGGTGATGTCGGAGCCAGCGGCGGGGTCATTGTTCCCCTTGTCGAAAACCCGGCCGGAAGTGGACTCTGGCTGGTACCGGAAAACCAAAGCCTGCCCGGCACACCTTCGGACGAGCTGGTGCGGTTCAATACCGGCGGG
>JBGQLM010000111.1:0-13524 GCA_041500085.1 Geobacteraceae bacterium | reverse complement strand
TCTTGGTTTTAAAGCGTTGCGTCGTTGCGGCGTCGCGTGAGGCAGGTTTTGCTTCCGCATTTCACTTACTAATATTATGAAAACCACTCATGCCAACATAAGAAAGCTCTACGCTTTCTCCTGCCTGCAGATGACCCTCTTCCCGATGGCGATCATCACGCTTTTCTGGAAGGACCGCATCGGCCTCTCCCTGACCCAGATCCTCCTGCTGCAGGGGATCCTCTCCATCGTAATGGTGGTGATGGAGTACCCGAGCGGCTACATCAGCGACCGGATCGGCTACCGCGTTTCCCTCACCCTGGCTGCGCTGCTCGGCATGGTCGGCTGGGCGGTCTATACCGTCGCCGCCACCTTCGCGCATGTCATGGTCGCAGAGATCCTGCTGGGAATCTCCCTCGCCTTCATCAGCGGCTCGTACAGCGCCCTCTTGTACGAAACCCTCAAGCAGGAAGACACGGAGCAGCACTACGCCCGCCACCAGGGGCGCATGAGCGGCTTTGCCCAGGCAGGCGAGGCGCTGGGAGCGGTCTTTGCCGGGGTACTCTATGCAACTGCGCCGTTGCTCCCCTTTATCCTGCAGATAGGAGTCTGGCTCCTGGCGCTCCTCCTCACCCACTCCATGGTCGAACCCACGCGGGAAATCGCACCTCACGCCGGACATCTGGTGGAGGCGCTGCGCACGGCACGCTATGCCTTTGTGGAAAACAAGCAGCTGCGTTACACCATTCTGCTTAATTCGGTATTGGGGATCGCCTCGTTTTACCCGGTCTGGCTGATCCAGCCCTACATGCAGCACGCGGGAGTGCCACTGACCTGGTTCGGCCCGGTCTGGAGCGTAGCCAACCTGACCGTGGCATTCTTCTCCCTGACCAGTCACCGGGTCAATAATTACCTGGGTGACCGGTTCATGGTAATACTGTTTCTGATCCTGATCGGCGTGGGTTATTTCGGGCTGGGGGTAATCGGCGGGTTGTGGGGATTTCTGTTCTATTACCTGCTGACGAGCATGAGAGGCCTGCGCGGACCGATGATGCTCAATCTCACACAGAAAGAGTGCCCGTCGGCCAATCGGGCGGGTATCCTTTCGCTTCAATCTCTCTGCTTCAGGCTGCTGTTCGTCTGCACCGGACCGCTGGTAGGGATGCTGGCCGACAGAACCGGAGTAAGTCAGGCCTTTAACTTCCTCTTGTATGCCTTTCTGCTCGTCCTGCCGCCGCTCGCCTGGCTCTTCTTGCGGAACCTTCCGAAGCGAAGGCAAGAAACCTGTCAGTCTTAGGAACTCGAAGCGAGAATTCAATCAGCCGAAAAAATCCGGCAGTGTTTTTTCATAATATCAGTGAGTTACACTGAATTCCGCCGCGGCGGAATTTTGTATTCTTTAATGTCGCAGGATGCTATACAGCTAAGGTAACTTGGAATTGCCATAGTAATTTAATGATTACAGTCTAAATGTTCCAATTGGGTAGATCAGCAGTTCACGCGCACGCGTGAACTGCTGATCAACGAATTGCACGAGAGAAAAATGAAGGATATTCAAGTAATCGGGACTTCATATCAAAGAGGCTCATTTGAACTACTGGAAGAATCCGTAGATCGACTGCGGTCATGCCACTATTTCTGCGATGAGACGCAGAAGTACGCAACGGCACAAGATGACCTGAAGGCGCGATGGTACTTCCGGGCTTCATTGAGCAGCTATCAGTCTGCATTAGACAATATAGACGGAGATATAAAGAGAGCTGTTGGAAAAAACACATGGGACAAGAGCGAGCAGAAAAATGCCATGTATTCACACCCGCTCGTAAAGATTCTATCCAAGGCTCGAAACTTTGCAGTTCACTCCTCACGTCTGAGAGGAATAGAGAAGGATTATTATGTAACAGTCCTGGATGGCAAAGGGGAAAGAGTCGAAGCGATGAGGTCGTTATTTTTTGAGGAACTCCATAAAAAGATGAACTTCAGAGATGCCTCAAGCGTATCAAGCGATGAGTTACAATGGTTCAACAGACAGGCGGTAACATGGCCTGTTGATTTGCTAATACGGCACGGTTTGTATGAAGCAAGCACTTACGTGCACCACTTCTGCGCTGTCAACGGGGTTATGTGAGAAGGGAAAGTTCAGGTAACAAACTGTTCGAAGCGCCCAGGTCGTGGAGCAGTGAACCCACTCACCGGCCAGCCGTTGCACTTGAAAACGGATTGAATGAAATAATCGCTTTTCGGGAAAGTGAGGAGAATAAGTATGAAAATAATGATAACAATCGCCATGATAACAATTGCTCTTGTAGGTTGTGCTCCATCAATCCAGTCTACAGTAATGCCCGGCGTGAAATTTTCTGACTACAAAACTGCATATATTCAGCCAGTACCACAAGATGATTTTAATATGACAGGCAGTATTGCAGGACATTTATCCAAGATGGGATATTGCGTAATCGCAAAAAACAAGCCGGATGTCCCGACCGCGACTGACCTGCTTGTCAGTTTTAATTATTATGGATGGTGGGATTTCGGAATGGGCTTGACGGGACGTTGTTGATTTGTCAACTAACATACTGTAAATAGCCGATTTATAGGGGCTTACCATATCCAGCTAAACATTCTTATCAAAAAAACGCCTACCATATTCTACAGCCTCGACAAGATCAGCTGATTGACCGATACCCCTTGCTCTGCCGACTGGATCGCAAGGATTCTGTGAACATCCGGCGGGACGCGCAGGGCAGCGGCGGGAATTCAACGCTTAGAAATTAAAACTGGGAGACATTACAATGAAAGCAGCGTTCAACATTTATGCCGCGTTTCTAAACGAGGCTCGAAAAGAAGGGACGGTTGTAACGGTTATTTTTCTTGATGGTACAACATGCTGTGGGGTTGTGAGTGCATTTGATGACATAGCCATTTTGCTGCTTGACCCGAGCCTGGAGCGCCCCACCATGATATTCAGACACTCTATCCGCCAAATACAATAAGGGCATTTTCGCCCTTTATATATTCACATTTGCTGCCAAAGGAATGTTCCAACTCTCGCGTGGACACAGGCGCTAAAACCCGCGCAGGGTAAGGCCAAGCCAGTTGTCGCCTTAGATTAACAGCATGAAATAGAATGGATGAAAAGGCGGGGTAGAAAAAGGCAGTTGTCCACGAAATACACGAAAAACACTAACAAAAACAAGTCATTTAAGCACTAAGAACTTCACCTTCATGGTAAATGATATGCTACAAAAAAGGTTCTGTTTTTATCCGCTGTTATCCGCTTTTATCTGCGGCTGATTGTTTTTTCAGGTTATTGCTTCTGCACTAAATATATCAATCGTAGGGGCGGAGTCATGACTCGCCCAATCGGGCGACGCATGCGTCGCCCCTACACCAGGGTTTATATGTTTGGCCACCGGTACAACAATTATTCTGCCCCTACCCTGTCGCAATAATTCCCGTAAAAATGAACATCCACCTCGGCTCCTTCGGCAAAATTGCCGCTATCGGCCGGCAGAATGGCCAGCGCCTGGGCATCTACCATGGTCCTGAGAATGGCGGTCTGCTGATTGCCGGCTGAACAGGCAAACCAGCGCCCCCCTTCATTCTCAAGTCTCACCCGGACAATCTGTACCTTGCCCGGTTTCTTCTGGAGTCCCTCGCGCAAAACGGCCTTGAAGAGCGGCCGCAGAACCTGCTCATGTCCCAACATCTTCAGCAGCGCCGGGCGGACGAACTCCTCGAATGTGATCATGGTTGAAACCGGATTTCCCGGCAATGAAAACACCGGTGTTGCTTCGAACTTTGCAAAAGCGGTCGGCCCGCCAGGCTTCATTCCGACTTTCCAGAAGAGCTGTTTCGCTCCCAGCTCCTGCAGTATATCCCGCACAAGGTCACGGTCACCGGCCGAAACTCCGGCAGAAGTGATCAGGACGTCGGCTTTCAAGCCTTCCCGCAGTTTTTCCAAATGACTCTCCCGGTTATCCCGGGCGATTCCTAACATGAGTGGAATACAGCCTGTTTCCGCAACGGCGGCAGCCAATGAAAGCGCGTTGCTGTTGATGATCTCTCCCGGGCCGGGTGTCGCTCCCGGTTCTATCAGTTCGTCCCCGGTTGAAAGTATTGCTACCAGCGGGCGACGATATGTTGCCACCAGTGACTTGCCAAAGTTCGCCAGTATATTGATTTCCGGCGGCCGGACTATAGCTCCCGCGCGCACAAAGACGTCGCCGGACGACACATCTTCTCCGCGCACCCGGATATGCTGTCCTTTTTTGACCGGCTGCAGCAGCGTCACCTCAAGCCGGCCATCATCGGTCTCCTCGACCGGCACAACGGCATCACACCCTTCCGGTGTCGGCGCTCCTGTCATGATCCGCACAGCACAGCCAGGCTGGACTATTATGCCATCCCCCTTGTCCCCGGCCGGGATGTAACCGGTCACTTTAAGCGTGCAGGGCGTCTGGCCGCAATCGGAACTGCGCACGGCATAGCCGTCCATGGCTGAATTATCCCAGAGCGGCATATCCCAGGGCGCATTTATATCATGAGCCAGGACACGCCCTACGGAATCGAGGAGGCTTACATGCTCGACTCCTACCGGGCAGGAATTTTCCAGAATAACCTGTCGGGCCTGTTCAAAAGAAATCATACTGAACCCTCTGACAATTGTTGTTTATCCTGCCGTTTCCGTCTGTTCAGTGCAAATCGGCAGGCACACTGTAAATTGTGAGCCTTCGCCAACAACGCTCTTCACATGTATTTCTCCGCCGTGACGCTTCACAATGTTGTACGAAAGAGCCAGTCCAAGACCGATTCCCTTGCCGACTTCTTTGGTCGTAAAAAACGGGTCCCAGATCCGGTCAATTACATCATGCGCAATACCGCAGCCGGTATCACGAACATGAACAAAAACAGTCCGGTCTTTTTCTGAGAAGGTCGTTGATATCTCGACCCTGCCACCATCCTTGATCGCATGGCAGGCATTTATCAACAGGTTCATGAAAACCTGGCGCAGAGCGGAAGGATCACCGAGAATAACAGGAATATTCTCATTCAGCTCGGCTGCAACTTCCAGCTCTCCATAATTGGGCTGGTGTTTAATGAGTTCGAGGGTTTCCAACAGCAGCACGTTGATGTTCACACTGTAGTTCAAACCGTCCGATTTTCTGCCAAAATTGAGCAGACCGCCGATAATCCCTTTACAGTGGTAAGCCTCACGGACAATGACCTCGAGATATTTCGGAAAGTCGTCCAGCCTGCTGTCGGAACCAAGCGTTGGTTCGTCACGGAATCGGCGTAAAAGCGCCTCTGCATAGCCCGCGACCGAGGTGAGCGGATTGTTGATTTCATGGGCAACTCCGGTGGCCAAGACTCCGATACTCGACATTTTTTCGGTCTGGATCAGCTGCATTTCATGAACTCTTTTCAGTGTCACATCCCGCATAAATACAAGAGCTCGCGTTTTTTCTCCCAGCTCGTCTTGTATGGGGTTGGCTGTAATGTCGATGTACCGGGTGCTGTGACCTTCTCTTACTGAGACCATGGATGTCTCTACCCGCTCGCCGTGCAGAGCCAGTTCAACCGGACAGTTTTTTGGCGAAGAGGCTGCTTCCGGATGGAAAACTTCCCTGCACCCCCCTCCGGAAAGAACTTCCTCCGGGAAAAACTGCGGACAGATATGATTGAAATGCTGAATCGAGCCGTTATGATCAAAGACCATGACACCATCGTTGACCGAGTCGAATATCGTCTGCAGCTCGTTTTTTTTGTTTCGCAGCCGGACCTCGTCCTGTTTGCGTTCTGTTATGTCCTGGGTTGTGCCGTAGAGCCGAACAACCTGATTGGCAAGGTTGACTGACGGCTCGACGATCGTATTGACCCATTTTACCGTGCCGTCCCGCAGCAGAAGGCGATGCTCAATATCATAGTTGCTGCCCTGTTCTATGCCGCGGCGAAGATGGCACATAACGTTTTCAAGATCTTCAGGATGAATCAGGGAGGCAAACATTTCCTGCGTTGCTTCGTCGCGATTCAGTCGCATAATGCGCAACTGCTCATCCGAGACACCCAGTTCGCCCGTTATCGGGTTCGAACTCCAGGAACCGACGTGCGACATGGCCTGTGCCTTGGACAGATTGTATTCACTTTCACGCAGGGCTTCCTCTGACCGCTTGCGTTCCGTTATGTCCAGCAGCGCGGCATGACACTCCTTTCCCGATGCGGTTGCCATCATATCTATACGCACATACAGCGGCGGACCGCCGTCGTTCGTCAGTTTCAGCCTGCAGGTCTTTTTGTCCCGGCAGGCAAAGACCATCTGCAGGAAATTAACAAAGGTGGTGCGATCCTCAGCAGCGACAAACTGTTCAAAGCGGAGCCCGGTCAGGGAGGAGCGCTCCATTCCCAGCAACGTAGCTCCTGTGAGGTTGACGGTCTGGATGTCGCCACTGACATCAAGCGCTACATACCCGACCGGAGCAACGTCGTATAGAAAAGCATATTTGTTCCGCGATTTTTCCAATTCTTCGTTGGATTTGCGCAACTCTTCAATCTGCTTTTCCAACTCTTGCTGGCGGAGCTGAAACAGCTTCCGGCTCATGTTGTTCCTCTCTTTGACCACAATTGATTCCCGGTTCACCTCACCCCTCGTGCTGCTTGCCGACATCTTCGATACTGACTGTGCCGTGACCTCCCTCCACATTGGGCGCCGTGTCCCCCAAATGAGCGGCGCAGAGGTATTCCGAGCTGTTTGCCTTGGCGCCACATTGACTGCATTCGACCGTGGGATGGTCTGAAAGGCTCTTGATGAGGTCCTCTTGTCCCTCTCTTTTGAGAGCACACATATGCTTCTGGTGATTTCTACTGTCGCAACTCATACATACTCCTTTTTGATACCTATTTTCTGTACTGTCACCAATGGCTGCGCGCGGTTGGATCAAAAGCAGGCTCGCTACCGACGCTCGTGCCACGGGTATAATAGTCCTTGGAATCGTAGTTTTCCGCTGCCCTGGCTTCCAGAAGACGTTTCTTGTCAATCGGATGTGCCTGATCGGCATAAATGTCGCGAAGCAGGTCTTCCACGACCAGGCTCAGATCCTCGACTGTTTTCACTACCTCCACCTTGTCGCAATAGGAACCGTATATATCAATCAAACAGTCACCGCGTTTCCAGGTTTCACGCTCTTCAGGGGTAAGCCAGAGCATGTAGCGGGCTTTCTCGCGGATCTCGTCCAGCACAAAGTCGTTGGCCTCGCCGTAGTTGTTTCGGGCATCTCCCAGAATGATAAATGCCGGTCTGCCACGCAGATTTTCCAGATACCTTTTCTTGAAGGCAAGGAAGACCTGGCCATAACTGCTGTTCTCATCGAGATCAACGATATCGCCCTTGTCGATAGTCACAATCAGGTCGTTGACCGGCATGTTGGCCAACATTTCGGTAATTTCCTCCACCTCGCGGTTGAAGATAAAGCTGCGGACATCCAGCATCTGCTGATGCAGGGTATGAAGCAGCAGCAGCATGAAGCGGGAAGCATGACTCACTGAAAAGCTGACGTCGCAGAGCACAACCAGACGCGGTTTTTCCCGGCGTTTGCGGCGCAACGCTACCTGAAAAGGGATCATATCGTGGCGGTAATTTTTCTGGATCGTCTTGATGACGTGCAGTTAGCCGCGATTCTGGTTGTTCTGCATCCGCTTCATATCCTTGCGGAGACGCAGCATCATTCGGGAGACCACATCCTGCATGGCGATCTGTTCTTCCGGGGTAAAGGTGATCCCGCTATTGGAGCTGTTCCCCTTGTTGAGTTCGATCGTCAGCGGATTCTGCATATAACGCCTGGTCGGCCTGGGGGCTTTTGCTTTCCCGCGGTAACCCTTCATCTGTACAACGATTTCATTGCCGTCCGAATCATCCGGATCGATCTCGGTCAGGCTTTTCAGTTCAGCCAAGTCTTCCGGATTGATATCGCTGTCAAGTTTGAGCAGCGGTCCCGACTCGTCGTGGTCGTCACCCTGCTGCTGGTTCAGGTAGTTGAATTCCCCCTCCATTTCGATAATGGCAGCGTCCATCAGCTCGGGGATATTGATATCCGGGTAGACAAACTGAATGCGGCTGAAATAACTGTTAAAGACCTCATTAAAAACAGGAATATCATTGACGTTCTTCACCAGCGTCAGACGCATAAGCTGACGTGATAACCTGCGCCCTTCCATTCCGCAGAGCCCCAGAGCCTGGACAGCATCCAGACTCTCACCGGGTGAGACGCGGATACCGCTTTCACGAAGAGCAGCGACAAAACCGGCAATGATCCGTTCCATGACTATCTCAATTCCTGCGCAGCCAGTTCCGCTACCTTCTGCAGGTCGGTCTGGTGTTTGGCAATCACCCCGACGGTATTGGCGACAACCTCCGAAGTGAGCTGCGTTACCTTCATGATCGAAAGCACCTGAGCCCAATCAAGGGTTTCGGAAACACTGGGGGGTTTACGCAGATTCAGTTCTCGGGCCTTACGCAAAAATTCCACCATCCGGCGCGCCAGATCCTCGCAGAGGTCGGGAAATTTTGCCCGGACGATCGCTACTTCCCTCTCCAATTCCGGATAGCCGATATAGAGAAACAGGCAGCGTCGGCGCAACGCGTCGGAGATCATCCGTGTGCCGTTACTGGTCAGTATCGTCAGCGGCTTTTTGTTGGCCTCGATTACTCCCAGTTCGGGAATCGAGACCTGAAAGTCGCTCAGACACTCCAACAGCAGCGCTTCGAACTCGTCATCGGAGCGATCGATCTCATCGATCAGCAGCAAGGAACGTTTTTCGGACAGAAAACTACGCAAAATCGGCCTTTGCACCAGGAAATTTCTGGAGAAGAACAGGCTCTCTTCGGCGGAAAGACGCTCGACAGCCTCTCTGAGGTCAGCCGATACGGAGAGATAGCTGTCAAGCTGGGTACGCAGCAATTGGGTATAGAGCAGCTGCTTGCCGTACTCCCAGTCATAGAGTGCCTTCCCTTCGTCGATCCCTTCGTAGCACTGCAGTCTCACCAGGGGGAAATCCAGGGCAGAGGAGAGAGCCTTGGCCAGGCCGGTCTTCCCTACGCCGGGAGGGCCCTCGATCAGGATCGGCTTCTCCATCCGGAGGGCCAGGAAAACTGCGGTGGCGATGGCATCGTCGGCGATGTAACCGCCTGTATTAAGAAGAGCTTTAACCCCTTGCTCGGTAATCATATTGACCTCGTATTGTTCAGTTTTCAAAAAAGC
Source organism: Geobacteraceae bacterium (assembly GCA_041500085.1). Lineage (GTDB taxonomy): Bacteria > Desulfobacterota > Desulfuromonadia > Geobacterales > DSM-12255 > VEOV01. The sequence continues at coordinate 4,291 of JBGQLM010000111.1, read as the reverse complement.
CTCGATGTAAAAGTAAGCAAGTCTATACAATCATTTTAATACTTTATCTCCGCATGAGAAACAAAAAAGCCGCTGACGCCCCGGTGAGGGTATCTTCCCATCGGGGGCCAGCGGCACGGCATTACAGGAGCACAACAAATTTAATTGATAAGAGTTTCCGGCTGGAAACTACTTTAATCAATTACATGCACTCATGGAAGATCTTGATCATGTCCTGCAGACCGGTATCGGTCGGGTTACCCTCTGTGCAGATATCAGCCACGGAGAAGCGTGACAGACCTTCGACGTCTTTTTCAAGCAGGCCAAGATCGGTGAAGGTCTTGGTGATGCCCAGATCGGCTTTCAGTTCCAGACAGGCATCAATAAATGCCTGGCCTGCTTTCATATCGGACATTCCGCATACGTTAACACCGGCAGCGATGGCCATCTGCTTGAAGCGCTCCGGGCAGGCCGGGAGGTTGAACTTCATGACCGGACCAAGACCGATGGCATTGCAGAGTCCGTGCGGCGCATCGTACATGCCGCCCAGGGCGTGAGCCATACTGTGAATAAGACCGAGGCCGGCACTGTTGAAGCTGTAGGCAGCTGCCATTTCGGCCCAGACCATGGCTTCTACGGCCTTGTCGTTGTTTCTGTTCATTGATGACTGACGCAGGTTGCCGAAGATAAGCGAAATTGCATTCAGGCCGGGGCCGTATGCAGAGAGAACACCCAGTCGGGAAGTGATAGCCTCAACGCCGTGAGCAAGGGCGTCCATACCCGTATATGCTGCCAGATCGCCAGGCATGCACTGATGAATCAACGGGTCATTGACCGATTTGCTGGGGGTACAGTTCGGATCGAAAAGAGCCATCTTGTACTTTTTGTCGGTATGATTGATGATCGAGAAGCATGATATTTCCGAGCCGGTTCCTGATGTGGTGTTGATGGCAAGTTGGGGAATCGTGTTGGCTTTGGTTGCTTTGAAAGCCCCTTCAAAGCTTCTGACATCCTGGCCGTCATGGCTGTGAACGAGTTTGATGGCCTTGCAGGCATCATGGGAGCTGCCGCCGCCAAGGCTGATGATCCCGTCAAATTTGCCGGCTGCCAGGACCTTGGCGCCTGCCATAACTTCATGATCTTTCGGGTTTGGGGTTACTTTATCAAAAACTTCGGAAGCAACGCCGGCAGCCTTCAGCACGCCCTGGATCGTCTCGACAATGCCTGTGCCACGAAGTCCGGTAGTTACGATCAGGGCATTGGTCATGCCAAGAGACCTGGCATCGTTGCCAACCATTGTATGTGCACCCCAACCGACGTTTACGGAAGGATATGCGTGCATCATCTTGATCGGGTATTCCAGTCTTTCATTCTTAAGGGTCCGTTTTACATCTTTGTTGTGAGACATGGGTACTTCCTCCTTTTTTTTGGTGTGGGTTTTGTTTGAGCTGTTTTGTTTGAGCTGTGTTGATTACTATCATCGCTACATCTGTCCTTTTCTGGCTTTTGCCACCACCTCCTCATAACCTGGTTTTACGATAATCTACTTATACTGCAAAAGAGCCGGATATCAATACCTCGAGAGTTATTCTGATCGAGTTACCAATGACTTTAGCAAGTTGAGTGCCAACGTAGAATTATGTTTGATTACGGGTATTTATGATTATTGGTCGAAATGGAGACGACTCGCGGGGAAAAGCGGCGGGGTGATATGAAACAGTTTTCTATAATATGTCCGGAATATGGTGATTTTGTATCTATGGATTTTATCTACAGTGGGGAGTTTTCACACAGTTGCGGCAGAGGGGGGAAGGAACAAGTGGCAGGAATGTAATATTAGTGTGTCAAATTCAAAAACAACCACCCCCAGCCCCTCCTTATCAAGGAGGGGAGTTTAAAATCCCCCTCCTGGTTTAGGAGGGGTTAGGGGTGGTCAGGTTTATGTGGAATCGCTGACATGCCGATAGATAGCTCTTCTCACCTCGCAACGGTCATCTGCGGCCATAAGACTCCCACAGCTCCCCCATGCGCGCCCCATGCATCCTCCACCACAGAATGGTTTGCCTGAACAATCCTGACACTCCGGGATCGCGTCGGCGCGGCAGCTGCTGATACCAAGCAGGGATGACCAGAGCGGGGCACCTTCGGCAAAGGCGGCAACCAGCCCCTTTTCAAAAACCTCCGTGACAGAGTATTCATCATCGTGACACAACAGGCAGGGATAGAGTCTACCGGAAGGAGTGAGGTATGGATTTTCAATAAACGTACAGCACTCCTGGCGGATCGCATCACCTGTCCGCCACTCCAGAGCTGCCACGGTTCCAAGCTTCCCGTAAAGTTCACGAAAATGAACATTCTGATCGTACTGCTCCAGCAAGCTCAGGTACTGTTCTGTCTTGGGGGGCGCAACCAGTGACGTTTCTGATGCACGGCCACACAGGACAAGGGAGCCGGTAGAAACCGAGCCGATACCCATCCTGTCGGCAAGATCCAGCAGCTCAGGAATTTCCCCGAGGTTGTGACGCATCTCCGTAAAGAAAATTGAAATTCTCTGTCCAAGCCCTTTCCGCACGAGCATTTCAATGCCTCGCATGGCGCCGCTGTGGGCTCCTTCTCCACGTACGAGATCATGCGTTCGGGCCGTAACCCCGTCCAGGCTGATCTGGATTGTAAGTCCGGGAAAGTCCAGCTCACGCAAGGGTTCGAGGTATTCTTCTCTCAGTAGCATGGCGTTGGTCTGGAGAGTGATAGTTTTGAACCCAAGGAAACGGGAGTACTTCAATATATCCAGCCAGTGCGGATGGGAAAGCGGTTCGCCGCCGGTAATCCTGAGCCCTTCACCGCCGAGAACAGCAAACTCTTTCAGAAGCCGGCGGACTGTCCGGAATTCTACGTGAGCATGGGATGTTGCCTCCCCTGCCTTGACCCAGCAATGACAGCACTTCAGATTGCAGGCGCCCGTAATGGCAAGCGTCAGCATTCTGGGAGGGCGTAAACCTGCCAGATCCAACTGTTGCATAAGCTCTGAAGGTTTCATGGTCTGAATACTCCGAAGAGATGTTGCCTTATTCTACACTGTGTATTTTTTACCCAGCAAGCTCGCGCAGAACATTGATGGCCGGTGCGTGAAACATATCGCCGCAACAGATGTAGAAAAAAGCAACACTTTGAACATGGAGAGAAAAAGAACGCGGGCCTTCAAGGTACATGATTACGGTGTAACGAGCAGTATTTCTGTGCCTGCAGCCACAACGCCCCCTTTGAGCACCCTGGCAAATATCCCTTCTTTGGGCATGACACAATCACCGGCCTGGTAGTAGATCGCACAGCGAGTGTGACACTCTTTACCGATCTGGGTAACCTCAAGAAGCGTTGAACCAAGCGATAGCCTGGTGCCGACCGGGAGTGAGACAAGGTCTATCCCGGTAGTCGTAATGTTTTCGGCAAAATCACCCGCGCTGACAGATAGACCCATGGCGCGCATCTTGTCGATGCTTTCCTGGGCGAGAAGACTGACCTGACGATGCCAATCCCCGGCGTGGGCGTCCCCTGCTATGCCGTGTTCCACGACAAGTTCAACAGTGGGAACAGGCTTTTTACGTTCTCCTTTATTTAGGCTGGTGCAGACTGCCAGAACGGAACCGGACATGAATGTGCTCCTTGTTTTTGGGTTGAAGGTTATTAGGCTGAAGTTTAATTACTCAAAGCCTTCAGCCTTCAGCCTATCCACCTATCGAGGACATGCTGAACGCTTGATGATGACACTCTTCCTGACTCATCTGATGACTCACCGGTTTGCTATCGACAATTGCTCCCAAAGCCTGGGCGAGAAGCCGATTGGAACCGCTCGATAAAGACGGCCTCAGGTCTTTCTGTGACTCGGAAAAAAGGCATCCTTTGGCCAGTCCGGTGGCAGTGACCCTGATCCGGTTGCATTCGGAGCAGAAGTGGTGTGAGACCGGAGTGATGACGCCCAGGGCACCGGGAGCACCGGGAATACGGAAATTTCGTGCCGGCCCGGCCATTTCAGCCTGTTCAAGGGGAATCAATGTGAACTGCTGCTCCAGACGGGCAAGGATTTCCGACCCCGGAACCACCAGACGTTGCCAGTTATGTTCACGAATTGCCGGCATATATTCGATAAAACGAACAGTGGTTGCAGAGGTAGTTGCCAGTCTGGCGAAGTCCAGTATCTCATGGTCGTTGATGCCGCGCATAACTACCATGTTAAGCTTGATTGGAAAACCGCATGATTTCGCCGCTTCAATGCCTGCCAGGACACGCGTCAAGTCCCCGCAGCGGGAAATCTGTG
>JBGQLM010000110.1:0-13603 GCA_041500085.1 Geobacteraceae bacterium | reverse complement strand
CGGAAATATCGGCCGGCGTGATCTTGTTCATCACTTCGGCGGCGGTGTAGCCCAGCATACGCTCGGCGCCGACGTTGAAGATCTGGATGACGCCCTTCGCGTCGGTCGCGATGCTCGAGAAATTGGCGCTGTTGAAAATCGCGCTCTGCAGGGCGCCCGCCTTGAGCAGAGCCTCCTCCGCCTGTTTGCGCGCGGTGTTGTCGGTGCCGATCAACAGGTAGCCGATAATGGCGTCCTGCTTGTCGCGCAGAGCCGTGACCGAGACGACTGCCGGAAAGCGGCTTCCGTCCTTGCGGATGTAGGTCAGCTCATAAATATCCTCGATGCCGCGCGAAGCCTTGAATACCAGCGCTTCGAAACCCGGCGTAATCGGGGTTCCGAGTTCGAGGCTCAACTCCTCGGCACGGGCAATCACTTCCTGCGGATCGGAAATATCGGCCGGCGTGATCTTGTTCATCACCTCAGCGGCCGTGTACCCCAGCATCCGCTCCGCGCCGACGTTGAAGATCTGGATGACCCCCTTCGCATCAGTGGCAATACTCGAAAAGTTGGCGCTGTTGAATATTGCACTCTGCAGCGCCCCTGCCTTGAGCAAGGTCGCTTCGCTACGAACTTCGGAAATATTCTCCACCTTGTCGGCGGCTGATGCTGACTTGTTCTTTATCTTGTCTATACCCATGGCTACCCCTTTTAAATTATGAAGGATGAATTATGAATTATGAAAATAGAGCTGAACTTCTCTCTCGCAATTCATGTTTCATAATTCAAGCTTCATGCTTCATAATTCATAATTCATAATTCTAACTCATCGTCTCCCACGCCCACGGCCACGGCCACGTCGCAGAATACCGATACAGACGAGGATCGTGCCGAAAATCCCGGCGACGACCATTGCTTCGCCCAGGATATGATGCCAGACACCTGACAGAGGAGCGAGTAACAGCATGGCGCCGCCGAGCACGAGCGCTGCGGAAACAATGGCGCCGGTCAGCCGCTCCAGGTTGCGGCTGATGCGGCCCCCCAGGGCTTCCACGGCCGGGGCCTGCAGTCGGCCCAGATTACCGTCGGCGAAACGTCGAAGGACGCGCCGCGTGTCACCGGGAGCATCGTTCATTAACCTCTCCATTTCGCGCGCCAGCTTGGTTGTCTTGTCTTTTATCCGCTCCATCGAGAAGTGCTGCTCGGTCAGGCGCGAGATCTCTACGCGAAACGCTCCCAGGTAGTCATGCTCAGGGTCGAGTTGGCGTATCATTGCTTCCAGGATGACAAATGTCCGCGTAAGGAGGAAAAACTCGCCGGGATTGTGCACCCCGTGCCGGCTTCCGGCACGCAGCAGCGAATCAAACGCATCCCCGATTGAAACATCCGCCAGGTCGCTCCTGTGGATTTCATAGAGTACTGCCTTTATGTCCAACAGCAGCGCCGCACGGTTGACCTTTTCGCTCCCTTGCGGCGCCAGTTCGAGATACGACTCGGTAGCTCCCCGAGCATCCCCCTTGACGACCGCTTCAAGCAAAAATGTCAGCGATTCGCGCATCGGCTCGTCAAGCTCGCCCGTCATACCGAAATCGAGCAGGGAGAGCCGTCCGTCCGGCAGTACCAACACATTGCCGGGATGCGGGTCGGCGTGAAACAACCCTTCTTCGAAGATCGTCTGAAGGGTCAGCCGCACCAGGATGTTGATCAATCGCGGCATTTCCTCCGGGTGCTGAGCGGCGTAAAGATCGATCCGCTCGCCATTCGAAAACTCCATCGTAAGCACATTTCCGCTCGAACACTCTGCCACGACATCCGGGATCCAGAGGTCGGGGAGATCCGCAAGCGCAGTGCGAAAGAGCATTATGGAACGCGCTTCTCGCTGAAAATCCGTTTCCCGGTTCAGACTGCTGGCAAATTCGTGCACCACCACCGGGAGATCGAGAGAGCGCAGCTGCGGGAAGAGGTTTTCCCCCAGAGCAACCAGATAGGTCAACGCCCCGATATCCGTGGAGATCATGGCTTCAAGGCCGGGACGCTGCACTTTCACGGCCACATGACGGCCGTCCTGCATAGTCGCCTCATGCACCTGGGCAATGGTGGCGGCGGCGAGCGGCGTTTCGCTGAAGGAAGAGAACAGTTTTATCAACGGGGCGCCCAGTTCGGATTCGACAGTTGCGCGCACTGCTTCGAAGCCCAGCGCAGGTAGCTGGTCGTGCAGCAGCTCCAGCTCCTCGATATAGGCGTCCGGCAGCAGATCGCGCCGCATCGCCAAAACTTGTCCGAACTTGAGAAAGGTAAGTCCCAGCTCCTCGAAAGTTTCCCGCACTTCCTTCGGTGGCGGCCAATGGCTCTTGCCGCGCAGGGCACCCAGGAACTTGTGCCTGGCAAGCACGCGCAGAATCTGCATCAGCCTGGGCGCAGCCTGCAGCAGGCTGCTTTTCTCCGGGTCGATAAATACCGCCATCTGTTCCTCCGGACAGTTATTATTCAGTGTGGTGCACGCTCATTATAAGCTGTGCTGAGAACCGCTTCAGGCAGTCTTGGCACTTTTTGATTGTAACATGTTTTTATCAGTATGCTTCCGGAATGATGGGGTTAATGCTGTGAGCGATTGGAGGCGTTTCGGTCCTGTCGTTTATAGGGAGTTATCCAGACGTGTGGCACGTACATCTTCAATCATGCGCCCGACAAGTTTTGCACGTGACACACGTCTCGGTCAGGAATCGATCTAGAGCTCTGCCGCCTTCGGGAAGAGAATGTTGTTCTCCAGGTGAACATGCTTGTGGAGGTCGTTCTCGAACTCTCTGAGCTTCTGGTAGGTAAGCATGAAAGTGTTGCAGACATCACCAGGTATCGCATACTCCTTTGAGAGGTGGTGAATCTCATGGACTGCATCACCGATCTCCTCGTGCTCGCGATGAAGCCTTAGAAGAGACACCCGGATCGTTTCCCGATCCGTGGCATCCGGTGTAGCGCGGGCTATTCTGGCCGCATCGGCCCGCTTGAGAGCCGGGAAGAAAACTTCCTCTTCTTCTTGCAAATGAGCCGTCATATCGGTGGCAATCTTGTCAAAGATGGTGGAGATCCGGATTACTTCCGGATGGTGCGCCCCATGAACAGAGGCGATCTTTCGGGCATAGGCCGCGATCTGCTCGTCATTCTCCTTGAGATAGGCGTGGTGGGTGTTGACAATATAGTCGGCGAGGAACGGCAATGACCAGGACGAATAATTCTGGCTCCGTTCGGCCGGCTCATTCTGCACCGCCTCCAGTTCCCTTGCTACCACGGCAATATCGAGTCCTTTTTCGGTACAGGTTGCCGCGAGAGCCACCTTGCCGCCGCAGCAGAAATCTATGCCGTGGTTCTCAAAGACCCTGGCGGTCCGGAAATCGGCAGCGACAATCTCGCCGATGGTTCTGTCACTGGTTGTTGATTCTTGCATAGGCTTCTCCTTTAGAGCGGCAGTGTCAGGTCAAGCTGTGTCTCGGCAACCCAGGCAGGAGGGCCGGCACTCAATACTCCTTGAGGTTGCTGAACTCGCCCCAGGCAAGGTAGTTTTTCGGTTCCTCGACAAAGGAGTAGATGTTCTCGACGATATTCATGTGCTTCCGCTCCTCGGCGGCAATCATGAGAAGGATCTCGCGGGCACCCTCCTCCTTCGTCTGCGCGGCCAGATCTTCATAGAACCTTATCCCCCGCTCCTCTTCCGTTACGACGTGCTGATACGCGTCATGATCTTCCTTCAGTTCAGCCATGATGTCACGTTTTGACAGAAGAGGCTTGAACAGGCAAGCCGCCTCCTGTAAAGCCTTGAACCGGGCATTTTGAGGATCGACGTTCCCTTTCATTTTCACAAGAGCGTCGTGGTGTTCCTGCTCGGCCGCCGCCAGCATGGTGAAGAGATTCTTCAATTCAGGAACAGCGGTGGCAACCGCCAGTTTTTCGTAGTACATCCTGGCTTCCTCTTCCATCTTGATTGCACAATCAAAAACATTCATGGCGATCTCCTTTTTCCCTATTCAGGCTGGTTCGTGCTTATTGCTTTGCGCTTGATACGCCCATATGAATTGTATCATGTTGAAGAATCTCTTCAACCCGTGGGCCATCAAGGGTCTCCTCTTCCTGCAGCGCCGTAGCCAGAGCATCCAGAGCAGGTCTGTTTGACTTCAACAGGTTGTCGGCAACCTCTTCTTCATAGCGAATGATGGCGGTGATCTCCTGGTCGATCTTCCAGGCCATGGCTTCGGAAAACCCCTTTTCTTCGGCCAGTTTGCGCCCGAGAAAAGGATGCTCTTCGCCGCGGGTAAAGGCGACCGGTCCCACTTTTTCGCTCATCCCCCACTGGCAGACCATTTTTTCGGCCAGATCGGTAACCAACTTCAGGTCGCTCTGGGCACCGGTTGAGACTTCACCGAAGACCAGCCGCTCGGCAGCCCTCCCCCCAAGAGCGACACAGATGCGGCTTTCCAGATAGCTCCGGGGATAATGGTAGCGGTCATCCTCCGGGAGCTGCTGGGTGATCCCCAGCGCCATGCCATGAGGGATGATTGTTACCTTGTGGATCGGATCGGTGCCCGGAAGCAACCTGGCAACCAGGGTATGCCCAGCCTCATGGTAGGCTGTGAGCCGCTTTTCGCTGTCGGAAATGACCATTTTCCGCTCGCCGCCCATCAACAGCTTGTCCTTGGCCAGTTCCAGATGCTCCATGGTTACTTCTGAGGCGCCGGCTCGCGAAGCCAGAATGGCCGCCTCATTGATCAGATTTTCCAGATCAGCGCCGGTCATCCCGGGGGTACCCTTGGCGATGGTGACAAGATCAATCCCCTCTGCCATCGCAATCTTTCGCGTATGAACCTTGAGGATCTTTTCCCGGTCCCGCCAGTCCGGGCGCTCGAGCACCACATGCCGGTCAAAGCGGCCGGGGCGGAGCAGAGCAGGATCCAGCACGTCGGGACGGTTGGTCGCAGCAAGCACGATCACCTCCTCATGCTGGTCAAAACCGTCCATCTCGGAGAGCAGTTGATTCAGGGTCTGCTCCCGCTCGTCATGGCCGCCGCCAAAGCCTGTACCGCGGCTGCGACCCACGGCATCGATCTCGTCAATAAAGATTATGCTCGGCGCACCCTTTTTCGCGCTGCTGAAAAGGTCCCTGACCCGGCTGGCACCGACACCGACAAACATTTCGATAAACTGGGAAGCAGAGATGGTGAAGAAGTTGACCCCCGCCTCTCCGGCTACCGCCCGCGCCAGCAGGGTCTTTCCGGTACCTGGAGGCCCGACCAGCAGTACCCCTTTCGGCACCTTGCCCCCGATGCGGCGAAACTGCCCCGGATCCTTCAGATAATCGACAATCTCCATCAACTCCTGCTTGCAATTTTCCATACCGGCGACATCGTCAAAGGTGACGTTGACCTTCTCCCCGGTGCCGTACATTCTGGCTCCGGATTTGGCAAAGCTGCCAAGCATCCCGGCTGGTCCCTGATTACGGGCATTGCGGGAGATGTACCACCAGACACCGATTATCAGCAGCCAGGGGAGCAGTGAGACGAGAAAGGTAACCAGCAGCGATGCTTCGGGAGAAACAGCCCTGATCTCCACCTTGTGACCGGTCAGTTCGGTAATAAGCGCCGGGTCGGCCGTTGCAGGCATGGTCGTGGTAAAGGCCTCCACTTCCCGCATGACCTCTTTCCCCTGTACCGTTTCGGACACCTTGATTTTCTTCAGGAATTCACCGTTTGCTGCCGGCCCCTTGAACGTGACCATTTTCAGGTTATTGCCGGCAAGCTCGCTGAGAAAGCGGCTGTAGCTAATTTCGGCACTCTTCCCTGCATCGCGCAGCAGAAAACTGTAGCCGATATTAAAAAGGATTATTATCAACATCATAAGAAGAATCGTGCGCCAGTTTGGCTGGGTCATGAATTAATCCTTGGCAGAAATGTAGCTGTCTGCAATGTGATTGATCGGTTAATCCGGTTGTTACGACTCATTGCCGGCTCCCGATTCTATCTGGAGTCTTTCTTTCCATCTTTTATCAGCACAAACAGCAGGTATGACACCACGCAGATATTGACCAGAAGCACGGTAACTCGCGGCCAGGTTACACTGCGGGCTACCTCGAACATCTCCACCGGAATATACATCCCGCCGGTCAGGACAGCGAACCACTCCGCCCAGGTCTTTCTCATCCAGAGCCCTGCTGCTTCGATCATGCGCACAATGAAGTACATGGTCGCAGCTGCCGCCATTTCCCAAAGCTGTGTATCGTGTATCCGTTCCGATAGATCGAGAAAAATTCGCGGATAATGTCTGGCAGGGTTGAGGTGAAAATGCTCGACCAGCCGCATGGCAGCCAGGTGGATGTCCTTGTGGATGAATGACAGCAGCCCGAAACCCACCAGGAGGACGATAACTCCTTTAAACCCTTCGAAGAGCGCGACGACGTGCAGTCCTCGCACATGCGACTTTTTACTGATTTTTTTGTGAGATCGGGAACGGCTCATAGAAATATCACTCAGGGGAATATCTGCTTCAGTACCGCAAGCAGGGGGGCCGGCCAGACACCAAGGAAAAATATAATGAACGAAGCAACTGCAAGAACAAGGTTTTCCATGAGACGACCGCTTGAAGCCGGGGTCTGTGCAGAGCGCCCGGTATAAAGAGCGATGACAATACGCAGATAATAAAAGACCGAGATAGCCGCCAGCAGGATGCCGATGACGGCCAGGGCAATCTCGCCGGAGCGGATGGCTGCCGTGAAGATCAGGAACTTGCCGGTGAAACCGGCCGTGGGCGGGATGCCGGCCAGGGCGAACATGGCCAGGGCAAGGACTCCGGAGGCAAAAGGGCGGCTGGAGCCGACTCCGCGATAGTCGTCCAGGGTTTCGCCGCAGCCGCTTCGTTCGAGAACGGCAATGGCGCCGAAGGCTGCCAGACTGATGACGCCGTAGGCGATGGCATAGAAGGCAGCAGCCTGATATCCCCCCGCCTTGCCCGAGATCAGGGCGATCACGACATATCCCATCTGGGCAATGGAAGAGTAGGCCAACAGCCGCCGGACACGGTTCTGCAGCAGTGCGGCCAGGTTGCCGACAGTCATGGAGATGACGGACAGCCCCCAGAGCGGAACCCGCAGGAGCGCTGCATCAGCCGCCTGTGGCAGCAGGAGCAGCAGCAGCAGGACAGTCGCCCCCTTGGAACCGGCAGAAAGAAAGGCTGTGACCGGCGCAGGAGCCCCCTGATAGACATCAGGAGTCCAGAGGTGGGCCGGAGCAAGCGAAAGCTTGAAGGCGATTCCGGCCAGGAAGCAGGCCCAACCGGCAAGCGCAACCGGATCCGGTCCGCCGCTCGTCAATGTCAGCTGCAGCGTCTCATGAATGGATAACGTACCGGAAACGCAGTACAGCAGGGCAATGCCGAAGGCCAGGAAGGCGGCGCTGAGCGCCCCGGGCAGCAGGTATTTCAGACCGGTCTCGCCGGAGGTGGCACGCTTCAGGTCGATCGACACCAGGAGATAGAAACCGAAGCTCATCGCCTCCAGCCCCAGGAAAAGGGTCAGCAGGTTGGTGGCGGACGCGAGAGAGAGCATGCCGAAGATTGCAAAGAGTACGGTTGACGGGTACTCCTCGCCACTGATACCGCGTTCACGATTGTAACCATGAGACAGGCAGAGGGTCCCGGCTGCCAGCAGGGTGAAGAAGACGCCGAAGAGCCGGGGCAGTGACGCGGCTGACAGCCCGAGTGTCGGGGCCACCAGAGCCGGCGGGGTCTGTAACAGCCACAAGGCAGCACCCAGGGTCGTCGCCACCCCGATGGTGGTACAGACCGTGTCATTGCGGGTGATCGCACCGACCAGCAGTGTCAGCAGCGCTCCTGTAGCCAGAAGCAGCAGCGGCAATGCTATGAAGATATCGGCCGTGGTCACGGCGCCCCTCCCGTCAGCAATGCTACCGGCATCTTCAGTATCTCCAGCAGCGGCGCAGGATGCAGACCGATGTACAGGTCACCGAGAGCCAGAACGGACAGAATCGAGAACTCACGAATTGTCAGGTCCTGCAGCGGCAGGCTCCGGCGCTCCTCCTGGAAGATGACCTCCTGTACCAGCCGTACCGTGTAGACGAGCGGCAGGATAATGCCGATAAAGGCCATGACCGTTGCCAGATGGGATATCTTGAACGATCCCGCCAGAACCAGGAACTCTCCCACGAAGTTGTTCAGGCCGGGCAGACCGGCCGAGGCCATGGCAAAGAGCATGAAGAAAGCCGAGAAAAGCGGGATCTTGCCCCATAGCCCGCCGAAATCCACGATCTGGCGGGTATGGGCTCTCTCATCCAGCATCCCGACCAAAGCAAACAGCGCCGTGGTGGTCAGGCCGTGGTTGACCATCTGCAGCACTGCACCCGACAAAGCCACCGGCGTCCAGACCGCTATTCCCAGTGCGACGAAGCCCATGTGTCCGACACTGGAGTAGGCCACCAGCCGCTTCATGTCTTTCTGGGCAAAGGCGATCCACGAAGCGTAGATGATCCCTCCGACTGCCAGCACGATAAGGAGCGGAGTCAGAGTGCGGGCAGCTTCGGGAAAGAGCGGGTAGCCGAAACGGATCAGCCCGTAGGCCCCGGTCTTGAGCAGCAGCCCGGCCAGGATCACGCTCCCTGCGGTCGGTGCGTCGGTATGGGCGTCAGGAAGCCAGGTATGCAGCGGCACGATCGGGAACTTGACCGCAAAGGCCAGCAGGAAGGCGGCATACAACCAGAGACCGGCCGCAGGTGAGAAATGCGTTCCGAGAAGCGCGGCCAGACCGAAACTGTAAACACCGCTCTGGCTGCCATGAATCAGATAAATGCCGATAATGGCCAGCAGCATCAGCAGCGAGCCGATCATGGTATAGAGGAAGAATTTGATTGCCGAGTAGAGATTGCGGCCATGCCCCCAGATGAAAATTAAAAAAAACATCGGGATCAGCATCAGCTCCCAGAAAAGGTAGAACAGGAAAAGGTCCAGGGAGAGAAAAACCCCAATGATGCCCGACTCCATGGCCAAAAGGAGCATATAGTGCAGGGAGGTCCGCTCATTGATCGAACGCCACGAAGTCAGCATGGCGATGACCGTCACCAGCGCAGTCAGGATCACCAGCAGCAGGCTGATGCCGTCCATCCCCAGGGTATAGCGGATGCCCAGCATCTCGATCCACGGCAGATCCTCGAAAAGAAAAAAACCCTTCGGAGCGTTGGCAGGAAGAAGATTTCCCTGACAGAACCAGGCGCTGCAGGCCAGCACCAGCTCCAACAGACCTACGCCCAGGGCCGCGTTCCGGGCAGCAGCCGGGCGACCCCAGAGTGGCAGGAGCAGCAGCGAGCCCGCCAGAGGGAGGAAAAGCAGTATTGTCAGCATGTGATGGTTATTGATCATATATGCCCTGAAACTGAAATGCGGATGGAGCGTCCAGAAATCACGGCAGCAACTCAAACGCCGGACAGTGCTTCGGCCTCACCATGCCGTAATGACGCCGGTCGGTAGTCAGAATCCTCCTGATTTTCAGCCGCTCGGCAATGGCAATGACAGTCGCATCGACCAGACCTATGTTGGCATCGGCATACTCTTTCAAAAGCTCACCTGCCCTGGCAAGATCGGCCATGGTGACCTGTTCGACAGTCAGCTCTCCATCGAGTAACGACTGGAGAAAAACCGACTCGGCGTGCTGACCGAGATAGTTGTTCAAAAGATATGCTGCCTCGGGAATGACGGTAGAAGGAACCGCCAGCTTGCCGACAAACCCTTCGACAAAGGCCACAGCCCGCTCATGCCAGCTGTCTTTTCGGTTTGCCAGGGCATAGATAATCCCGGTATCCACGAGAACAACGTCTAGTGCGAAGATTCGGGCCATAGCAGCTCCTCGCTCTTTTCAGCAACATCGGTACGTTCGTTCTCGCCAACACCGATAAGCGAGAGCCTCCTTGCCGGCTTGTGTTTAGATTCTATGTACAACTCCATTGCCTCGCGAACCACTTCGGCAACGCTCTTCTTCTCAAGGCTGGCAAGATGCTTCATTTCGTTCAGCAGCGAATCATCCGCAAATATTGTCGTTCGTCTCATATCACACCTCCTGACATGTATGATATATGACATATGTATCACGTCAAGTGAATTATCATCAAGTCACATCGATAGGTGCGGGTCATGACCCGCCCAATCGGGCGACGCATGCGTCGCCCCTACGCCAGGGTTTTAATGTTAAATCGCCGGATCAATAATCATCATATTCAAAGCAGACTCCATGCAAACCATCCAATCAGCAGCGCAGCGCCGGCAGCCATACTGATCAGGGAAAGGGAGACGCGGCCCTGCCCCCACCCGCCCAGCCATTGGCCGCACCGCCCCAAAAGATGCGCCATACGGTCCAGTGAGTCATCGATGCACCCTTCATCCAGCTTCTGCCAGAGGAAATCAGATAGCCTGACGTAGGGGCGGACAAACAGAAGCCCATAAAGTGCATCCACCCGCCATCCTTCCATCAGAAAGGCGGTAAGGCCGCGGGCCGGCAGCTGTGCCTCTGCCAGACGGAGCTGGCGGCGCAGGCCGCCATAGCGCAGCCACCCCGCCCCCATGCCCCCCAGGGCAACGACAGCAGCCAACCCCTGCAGCAGCAACTCGCTTGAGTGCGTCAACTGTTGCTCCTGACTGCCGGGATGCGACAGGAAAGTATTCAGCAATCCACCACCCAGGTAGTCGGGCAGATTGAGCAGTCCGCCGAAAATCGCCAGCAGTGCCAGCGGGATCAAGGTGATGGTCATGACCCTTGGTAGGGGCGCCCCTTGTGGGTGCCCTTCTTCGTCCGGGCGGGCACAAGACCCGCCCCTACAATGATCTGTCTCTTCCCCCTCAAAAACAATCAACAGCATCCGGGTTGTATAGACGGCAGTGATAAAGGCCGTAATCAGACCCACGACGTACAGACCTGAATAAAGTGCCCCACCCTTGAGCCAGACCGCACCCAGAATGCCGTCCTTGCTGAAAAAGCCGCCGGTCAGCGGGACTCCGGCCAGGCAAAGCGCCCCCCCGAGAAAGGGCCAGAAGGTCGCAGGAAGCCTGCGGCGCAGCCCTCCCATCCGGAAGATGTCCTGCTCATGATGCATTGCAGTGATGACGCAGCCTGCTCCAAGGAATAGCAGCGCCTTGAAAAAGGCGTGCTCAAGCAGATGGAAGGTGGCAGCTGTTATTCCTCCGGCTCCGACCCCCAGCATCATGTAGCCGATCTGGCTGATGGTGGAAAAAGCCAGTATCCGCTTCAGATCGCGCTGGGCCAGGGCGCAGCTGGCGCCGTAGAAGGCGGTGAGCGCCCCGGTGACGGCAATGGCTGCGGTAACGGTCGCCGAAGCGCCGATCAGCGGAAACATCCTCATCAGCAGGTAAACCCCGGCAGTGACCATTGTGGCAGCGTGGATCTGGGCCGAAACCGGTGTCGGGCCGGCCATGGCGTCCGGCAGCCAGACCATCAGCGGCACCTGGGCCGACTTGCCCATGGCCGCAAGCAGCATCAGGAGCCCCAGGGCGGTGATCACACTCATGGGGAGCAGGGTCCCCATCCGGTTGATCTGCAGGATCGATACGGTTCCGCAGAGCTGGAACAGCCAGACAATGGCGATCCCCAGGCCGATGTCGCCGATCCGGGTAACGATGAAAGCCTTGCGCCCGGCAGTGGCGTTCTTCGGGTCCTTGTACCAGAAGCCGATCAGGGCATAGGAGCAAAACCCGACCCCTTCCCACCCGAGGTAGAGCAGCGGCAGGTTCTCCGCCAGCACCAGCGTCAGCATGGCAGCGACGAACAGGTTGAGCAAGGCGAAAAAGCGAACATACGAGGGGTCGTCCTTCATGTACTCCACGGCGTAGATGTGGATCAGGCCGCAGACAAAGGTGATCATCAGGCAGAGGGAAAGCGAGAGCGGGTCAAGATAGAGGGAGAGCGGCGCCTTGAAATCGAATACTGCCAGCCAGGAGGCGATCTCCACCGTAACCGGCGCGCTGTAAGCTGTAGCCGCTGCCAGCGTGGCAACAAAACTTCCCCAGATAGCAACGCAGGCCAGGACCTCGCCTGCCCGTCGAGGTAGCAGGCGGCCCCCAAGCAGCAGATTGGCGATCGCTCCCAGCAGCGGGAGCAGGATTATGAGTTCAAGGCAGAGTTTCATTTCAGTCCCTGAGCTCCCGGAATTCATCCACATCGACAGTGTTCCTGCGGCGGTGCAGATACACGACCAGCGCCAGGGCCAGCGAGACTTCCGCCGAGGTCATCGCCATGATCATCAGGGCGAATACCTGCCCGTCCGGCATCCCCCATTTGCTTGAGCCCCCGACAAATACGAGCATGGCGGCATTAAGCATGATCTCGATCCCGATCAGCAGCATGATCACGTTGCTGCGCCAGACCAGGGTGCAGACCAGACCAAGGCTGAACAGGATGGCCGCCAGGGCAATGATATGTTCAAGCGGGACGATCATAATATCCTTCTTCTCGAAATTTCATCGTTTCCGTCCCAGATAGAGTGCGCCGACCACGGCGAAGAGCAGCTGCATCGAGATGATCTCGATGGCAATGCCGTATTTCCGGAAGAGGGTCACACTGAAATCCGTAATACTGATGATTCCGTGTGTGTCGGGGGCACTGAAATGTCTGACTGCAACTGCCATGATCGATAACAGGATGATCCCCCCCAGAACCGATGGCAGAATCCACTGCCGGACTCCCGGAAGGCCGGCTTCAGAAGGCCGTCCGAGGTCAAGCATCATGATGACGAACATGAACAGCACCATGACCGCTCCGGCATAGATGATGACCTCGAACATGGCAATCAGGGGCGCGGCCAGCAGGAAGAAGATCATTGCCAGGCTGAAGAAGGAGGTCACCAGGTAGACGATGGCATGCACCGGGTGCTTTTCGGTGATGGCCATGACTGTGCCGATGATCGTCACGACAGCCAGTATGTAGAATAATGTCGCTTCCATGGTCGCTCCAGAAGGTTCGAGGAACGAGGATCGAGGTTCGTTCCTTTATCCTCGTTCCTTTATCCTCGTTCCTTATCTTCGTTCCTCGCTCCTGTTGTTAAGGCATCAAACCCCGCACATCCACCGGCGGTGTTTCCTCTGCTCCCGCGCCTCGTGGCTGCGTGACAGCGATGCCGGCATGGTGATAGAAATTGTAGACTGAATCCTTTCCGCAGCCGCTGATCAGCAGATCCTTTTTTTCATAGACGAGATCCATGACATCCCTTTTGCAGAGTTCAAAATCGGGTGTCATCTGGATGGCCAGGGTGGGACAGGCCTCGGCGCAGAGTCCGCAGAAAATGCAGCGCGAGAAGTTGATCCGGAACCATTCTGCATAGCGCCGCCCTCCCTCCCCTTCTGCCGGCTGCATGGAGATGCAGTCCACCGGGCAGGCTGCCGAGCAGAGCTGGCAGGCTACGCAACGCTCGCCGCCGTCCGGATCGCGGGTCAGCACGATGCGGGCCCGGAAGCGGGGATAAGGCTGGCGCTTCTCCTCCGGATACTGGATTGTCACCGGCCGGCGGAAGATATGCTTCCAGGTGGTCCACATCCCGATCAGGATGGCATATATGTCCTTGAGTATTCCCAT
>JBGQLM010000109.1:0-13689 GCA_041500085.1 Geobacteraceae bacterium | reverse complement strand
CTGCTCAATTTCGTTTCTATGGCATCGGCCGAGGATTCGGCCTTTGACACATTTCTCACCAGGTTCGACTATGAAGCCCGTGCTGACATGAAAATCGACAGCAAGAAGCTGATCTCCCTGCTGGCAGAAAAGAAGGCAGTACTGGTGGATATCCGTTTCAAGGAAGAGGTTTTAGCCTGGCGAATGGGATTTGGTTTACACATTCCTCTCAATGAGCTGCCCAAACGCCTTGCCGAACTGCCCAAGAACAAGATTATCGTTACGGCCTGCCCCCACAAAGATCGCTCATCCATTGCCATGACCTACCTGCGCACCAAAGGCTATAACGCCAGATACCTGACCGACGGTCTGATCGGCCTGGCTGAGAATCTGCGGGGAGACAATGCCAAAGATTTCCTGGAAGATGTTGGAATGGTTAAACCCTGACATGTCATTCGCTGCAAAATGAAGGGAGGTGATGACTCGTGAAGAGAGTATATGTAGCGCCGAAAATTGTCGGTAGTGCAAATGTTCATCCCTGCTGAGATGAAAGAAGTTGGACATTTGAGAGGCACGAACATTTCGTGCCTCTCTCTTGGAATGCCATAGATTGCCAATGGAGGAATCCTGCTTATGCCACCCCGTAAAACACTTATTTGCTCTGCGTTACTAATTACCGTCCTGTTCTCCATTAATTTACTGACCGGTTGCGATAAAGTCAAAAATCGCCCGAAAATGAAGATCGGTTACATGAACTGCAACAATGAACAAGAAACCACGGAACGCTTTCTGCCCATGACCCGTTACCTGTCTAACAAGACGGGAGTTGAATTCGAATTCGTACCGGTTGATACAAATGATTTCGAAAAACGGTTCAAGGATGGCGAATTTGCCTTTACCCACTCGAACTCTATTCTCTATGTCATCCTCAAAGAACGCTACGACCTGAAACTTCTCGCTTCCGAAAAGCGCGGTCAGTTCGGTTCCCGTACTGCCGGGACAATCATTGCTCGCAAGGGAAGCGGTATGAAGACTTTAGCCGACCTGCGCGGCAAGACGCTGGCTTTCGGGCCGATGCTGGCGCCAACCGGCTATATGGCAGAATATGACCTGATGTTGCGCAACGGCATCAACCCTGAAAAGGATCTGGCCAGTTGGACCATTCCCAACGGTTCTTACAAACATGAAAAAGTTATCTATAAGGTCATGTTTGGCGAAGTCGATGCCACTGCTGCGCCGATCCTCGACCTGGAGGTAATGACACGGGAAGGTAAGATTACTCCGGATGATTTCGTCATCCTCGGACAGAGCCCACTTATCCCATACTGCACATTCGGGGCTGACAAAAAGACCGATCCAAAATTGGTGGAAAAGGTTCGGCTGGCACTGCTGGAACTCAAGCCGACAGATACCGTCGAAATCAACGGTGAGCAGGTAAAGATCATGAAGACTGCCTGGATAGATGGTTTTGAAGAGTTGGCGGATAAAGACTTCGATATCATCCGCGAGATGGCAAAAAGAGTGAACATGCCGCCTTATCAGAAGTATTGAAGCGGAAAATTCGTTATATGTCTGATTCCGTGAGAAGAGCCGTAGCCTTGTGTATTGGGATCAGGAACAGACTGAAGGTTTGTCTTTCAGGAAGGCGGCCAGCTCACTGCGGTCTGCTGCTGCCTCGGAAAGATTGCCGGCATGCTGTTTGAGGATTTGGAGCAGTTCCAGGCAGATGTCGCAGCTTTCGCGACTGAGTGTGTAATACATCCAGACCCCCTGGCGACGGATGTCAACCCAGCAGCTGCGCTTAAGATAGGCCAGGTGTCGCGACACGGTGGATTGCGGCAGGTTGAGGACTGCCATCAGGTCGCAGACGCAGAGTTCGCCCTCTGACTGCAGCAGCAATATGATGCGCAGGCGAATCGGGTCGGATAGGGCTTTGATTGTCTGGGCGAGATGCTTCATGATCGGTATTTTACTGCAGCAGCCTGCCAGGGTCAAGCATAAGTACTTATCCGCTTGAGCGGATATTCTTGTTGCCAAATCTGCAAAGACGGATATAATCTTGCAATTAAAATTCTTTGCAGGAGGGGATGTAATGAACTACAAATTTTTTTTTGTGTTGGTCTGCTTGCTTGCAACTCCGGTTTTTGCCGGAGGAGGCAAAGACATTACCCTGAAGAACAAGGGCGGTGATGTCGTGTTCAGCCATGCTACCCATGTAGATGGCATGAAGCTCGCCTGCACCGACTGTCACGACAAGCTTTACCTTAACAGTAAAAAACACAAAAAGGTCTCCATGAAGGAGATGAAGAACGGTAAATCCTGCGGCGCCTGCCACAACGGCAAAACAGCGTTTAGTGTCAAGGGTGACTGCGCCAAGTGTCATAAGAAATAGGCTGTGCTGCACCTGGCGACGGCAATGGCCGTCGGCTGCGTGCCCTGCATGGAATATTACCTCAAGCAGCAGGAGCATGAAGGGGTCAGCGCTGAAGAAATCAGCACCGTACAAGCTATTGTCATGGCGGTTTCGTCTGGCCGGGTGAACGGCCAGCTCAGGGAAGCCGAAACCAAATTAAGAAGAGAATAAGGAGGAGCGAATGCATCACGAAGACATCCTGGTTACTATGCAGAAAGACCTGGAGCGTGCCCTTCAGAAACCGGCCGACAAGCGTCGCTGGGCGATGCTGATCGATCTGCGAAAGTGTGTCGGCTGTCATGCCTGCACCATCGCCTGCATCTCGGAGAACAAGCTGCCGCCGGCGATGAAGTACCGCCCGGTCCTTGAATTTGAGCAGGGCACCTACCCGAAAGTCTCCCGCACCTTCCTGCCGAAGCCCTGCATGCAGTGCGACAAGCCCCCCTGTGTTGATGCCTGCCCCGTCAAAGGCGAAGACGGCGCAACCTGGAAAGAGACCAAAGGGATCGGCGCGGGCATCGTGCCGGTCAACTATGACAAATGCATCGGCTGCAAAAAGTGCATCCCGGCCTGTCCTTACGACTCCCGGACGATAGATAATGGAACATTCCACACGGAAGGCACTCCGGAACTCCAGAAGTACGAAACCGTGCCGTCATTCGAGTACGGCAAGCTCTGGCCGCGCACCAGTGACGTTCCCACACAAGGGAACGCCCGCAAATGCCACTTCTGCATCCACCGCCTGGCCAACGGCATGCTGCCGCAGTGCATCACAACCTGTATCGGACGCGCCGGCTACTTCGGCGACGAGAACGATCCGCAGAGCCTGATCGCGCAGGTTAAGAAGGTCAACAAATTGCAGATCCTCAAGGCCAATAAGGGAACCGGACCTCGTGTCTACTACGTTTCCAACGACAAGCTGGAGGTGCTCTATGTCTAAGCATGATATGACTCGTCGGGATTTTCTCAAAAGATCGGCCATTGCCGGCTGCGGCGCCCTGGTGGCATCACAACTGGACTTCGCCCGGGGCCTTATCGCCAGGGTCGAGGCGGGAGAATTGACCCAGTTCGAAGCGTACGAGCTGATGAAAGCGGAAAATACGCTTTATACGGTCTGCCTGAACTGCAACACCGGCTGCGGCATCAAGGTCAAGATCATGGACGGCGTGGCGGTCAAGGTGGACGGAAGTCCCTACAACCCCTTCACCCTCCATCCACATCTTGATATGAAAGAGGATCTCCAGCGGGCCGCCAAGGTTGACGGCGGCATCTGCCCGAAGGGACAGGCCGGACACCAGGGGGCCTATGACCCTTACCGGATCACGAAGGTGCTGAAGCGGGCCGGCAAACGGGGCGAGAACAAGTGGCAGAGCGTTCCCTTCGACCAGGCCATCGGTGAGATCGTCAACGGAGGCGTACTCTTTTCAAATGTACCGGGCGAGGAAAAGCGCCAGGTCAGCGGTCTGAAGGAGCTGTACGCCCTGAAGGATGTCAAGGTCTTCGAGGAGATGGGCAAGGACGTAGCAGCTCTCCGCAAGAAGAAAACCCCGGAGGAGAAGGCCAAGGCCGTGGCCGAGTTCAAGGTCAAGCATGCTGCCAATCTCGACAAGCTGATCGATCCGGACCATCCGGACTTCGGCCCGAAGAACAACCAGTTCGTTTACTGGTGGGGGCGGAAGAAAGGCGGCCGCTCCGACTTTTCCAAGCGCTTCTACGACGTCTTCGGCACGGTCAACACCCATGGCCACACCACGGTCTGCCAGGGGTCGCTCTACTTCGCCTGCAAGGCCATGAGCGAGCAGTACGTCGGCGACACCTTCAAGGACGGCCAGAAGTTCTACTGGCAGGCGGATCAGGAGAACAGCGAATACATCCTGTTCGTCGGCGCCAACCTCTTCGATGGTAACTATGGTCCTCCCAACCGTACCCCGCGCATGACCCAGCGGATGGTGGATGGCAAACTGAAAGTAACCGTACTCGACCCGCGTTTCACCAAGCTGGCCTCCAAGGCCGACCGCTGGGTGCCGGTCAAACCGGGGAGCGACGCAGCCTTTGCCATGGGGATGACCCGCTGGATACTGGAGAACAAACGCTACAACGCCCCCTACCTGGCCGCTGCCAACAAGGCCGCTGCCGCTGCCAACAAGGACACCACCTGGAGTAACGGCAGCTGGCTGGTGAAAATCGACGATCACGGCAAGCCGGGCACCTTTCTGCGGGCTCACGAGATCGGTCTGAAGGAGAAGGAGAGTCGCAAGGACAAGGACGCTAAGGAGTTCAACTTTGAATATCTGGTTGCCATGAAGGACGGCAAGCCTGTCGCTTTCGACCCCAACGACGACAAGAACGCTGTCACAGGCGAGCTGTTCGTTACGACCGAGCTGAAGGACAAGGACGGCAAGCCGGTCAAGGTCAAGAGCTCGCTGCAGATCATGCTGGAGACCGCACAAGATAAGACAATAGCCCAGTACGCAGAGATCTGCGGCATCGAAGCCGCTGTCATCGAAGAGGTTGCCAAGGAGTTCACCTCCTACGGCAAAAAGGCCTGCGTGGACGTGCACCGCGGTCCGGCCCAGCACACCAACGGTTTCTACAACATCTCCTCGTTGATGAATCTCAATCTGCTTCTGGGGAACTTCGACTGGAAGGGGGGGATGATCGTCGCCTCCACCTTCAACACCGACGGCACCAAGAGCGACAAGCAGCCGTTTAACCTGGCTAAACTGAAACCGAAGGGCGGCAAGCAGTTCGGCCTCTCGGTTATCCGCCACGACGCCAAGTACGAAGAATCGACCCTTTTCAAAGGGAAGGAGTCCTACCCGGCCAAGCGCAACTGGTGGCCGCTCTCCTCGGACGTCTACGAGGAGATCCTCCCCTCCATGGCCGACGCCTACCCTTACGGGGCCAAGGTGGTCTTCTCCTACATGGGAGCACCCTCTTACTCGCTCCCGGCTGGCCAGACCCAGATCGAAGCGCTGATGAACCTGGAGAATATTCCGCTCTACTTTGCCAGCGATATCACCATCGGCTCCACAACCATGTACGCCGATTACATCTTCCCCGACCTGCACTATCTGGAGCGCTGGGAGATGCAGGGTTCGCATCCCAACATGCCGGTGAAAGTGCAGCCGGTGCGACAGCCGGTGATCCCCTCCCCCAACGAAGTGGTCACGGTTTTCGGAGAAGCACAGCCGATCAGCTACGAAACGGTCTGGCTGGCCCTGGCAGAGAAAATGGGTCTAGCCGGCTTCGGCAAGGATGGGTTCGAGAAAGGGCAGGATCTCACACGTCCTGACGACTTCTACATCAGGATGGTGGCAAATATTGCCACTGACGGCAAGGAGCCGGTGCCGGATGCCTCGGACGCCGAGGTGGAGATCTTCCTAAAGTCCCGCAGACACCTGCCCAAAAATGTCTTCGACCCCGAGCGCTGGCAGGCAATTGCCGGTCCGAACTGGAAAAAGGTAGTCTACCTGCTCAACCGCGGCGGCCGCTTCGACACCCAGGAAGCCTCCTACAAGGGTGATCATGTGGCCAACAAGTGGGGCAAGCAGATCAACCTGTATCAGGAGAAGACCGCCAAGTGCAAGGACGCCTTCACTGGCAAGTCCTATCACGGCATGGCCCGCTACATACCGATTGCCGATACCCTGGACCGGGAACCGGTCGAGCAGTCCAAGGGGTACGACCTGCATCTGATCACCCAGCGCGATGTACGCATGACCAAGTCGCGCACCATCAGCAACCAGTACCTGACCGAGTCCATGCCCGAGAACGGCATCATCATTAACACAATCGATGCCAAACAGCTGGGGCTCAAGAGCGGTGACCAGGTCAAGGTGCTTTCATCAACCAACCCGGAAGGGGCTTATAACCTGCAGAACGGCAAGAAGAAGCCGATGATCGGCAAGGTGCAGGTGACCGAGACCATCCGTCCCGGCGTGATTACCTTCACCCTGGGGCATGGCCACTGGTCCACCGGCGCAGAAGACGTCACGGTCGACGGAAAAGTCATCAAAGGTGACAAGCGCCGTTCAACCGGAATTCATGCCAATGCCGCCATGTGGATCGACCCGCATCTGAAGAACACCTGCATGATCGACAAGGTGGGGGGGAGCGTCTCCTTCTATGATACGAAGGTGAAGCTGGTGAAGGTGTAGGCGAGTACATTATATATTGGTGATGAAGAAGGGCTGCCGTCAGGCGGCCCTTTTTTTATCGGCAGATGGGATATCAGGGTATCACTTATAGCCTGCAAGCATGGTGTGTCTATTTCTTCTGCTCTTGCTGGGCCACCCATTTCTTCATTTCGCGGATCGAATTATAGGCACTGTCGGCGATTGGGACAAATTGCTCTATCTTCATCTTGTCGAGCAGTTCCTTGCCTTTCGGTTTGGTGTGTGCGTTCAACAGGATTGTGCGAAGCTTCTCCTTGAGAGCCGGATCGAGTGAGGGGTGGACTACGAAAGGCGGGATGGCGTAGGGGACAGACTTGAGCAGTATGCGGGTTTTTCCGGTCAGTTTCGGCTTGGTCTTGTTAATGTACTCCCAGATGAGACTATCTACCGCAGCGCCGTCAACCAGATTGTCGGCCACAGCCTTAATAGAATTGTCATGGGAGCCTGAAAAGACAGTCTTACTGAAAAAGGTTTTTGAGCTTTCCCCTTTTCTGGCAAGCAGATACTCCGGCACCAGCTTGCCGGTGTTGGAGAGTGGATCAGTAAAAGTGAAGTACTTGCCTTTTAGGTCGTCCAGCCCCTTGGCAGGGCTGTCCTTTGGTACAATTATGTAGGAGTAGTAGACTGTGCCGCCGTAAGCTTTTGGCGCCACCAGCAGCTCCAGGCCGAACTCTTTGTGGCCATCGACATAAGGGCCGCTACAGACAATGGCACCATCTATTTCACGGGATTTAAGCATGGAGTTGATCTCCTTGTAGCTCGTCGCATCCGTATACTCGACCGGTTGGCCGAGCTCGGTCCCGATAAACTCGAGGAACTCACGGTAAAAGGCAAAGCCCTCTTTGGGTGTGATCATGCCTCCGACGGCGATACGGATAGCGTTCGCCTGGCCCCTTTTCTCATAGACGATGGTCTCGGTCTTTGTGAGGTCGACTTTTTTCGCCTCGTCCCTGGTGCAAGCCGGAAAGATAAAGACGAGGGTGGCGGTCAAGGCAATCAAGAAACGATTTATGGCCATGATGATAACTCCTGCACGAGCGGCAGCAAAATATTCCGGAGCATTCGAGAGAAGACAGAGGTGAATAGTGGTTTTAATATACTATGGCTTGATTAATTACAACTAAACTTATCAAGATTTGGTAAGTCATCTCTCGTAATAATGGCTAAATATGTGTGCTTATATATAGGGTATACCCTGATTGACGCCATGCTAACCGGACAATCACTGTCCATTTAAGGTGCGGATGAACTGTTTATAGTCATTTCTGCCAGGTGGGTGGTTCGATGATATTTCGTCGCGATTCTCGATAGTGAGATTATTATGTATTTCAAAAAAAACAAGACTATTGAGTACAACAACGAAAAAAAGGCGGCCACAATTGGGCCGCCTCTATCCAGATAGGATGATGTATCATCCGACCTGAAGACTGTAGCAGGGTCTCATTCCCGTGAAAATGGATATTACTTCGATCTGACCACCTGAAAGATCATTCCTCAGTAAGGCCTTCTCGAATTCCTCCCACGAAAGCGAATACTCCCTGCCGTTTATCCGTGTTTTTACTGTCATGACTCTCTCCCCTTTGTGATTTTGATAGGCGCCCAAAAGGGCTCCCCGCAACCACCGTAGATACGGAGGCTCCGAGGAACCCTCTTGGGCGAGGGGAGAGGGTAGGGAGGGCGCATAAAGCGCCGCTCCCATTATCTAAAAGGGATGATTTATCATCCTTTCAGACAGTTATTTTGTCTCAGTCCGAGGCGGACCCGGCTGCGAATGATCCGGAGATGACTCACTTTTCCGCTCCTCTTCACGTAGCTGCACCTTATCCCGCAGCTCATCTTGAGGATCGGTCAAGGCCCTGCCGGCGCTGGCGGTCATATGCACGACCGTGGCGACGGGGTTTACCCAGGAAGCTCCTTGGGTCGCAAGTTCAACACTTGCCCACTGGCTGTGACTGCAACCGCCCAGAAACATGGCCGCAACTATCATCAGAATCGTATGTACTTTTGTCATTTTCGTGCTCCTCCATGATGGGTTATGATTTCCTCAATGCCCGGGAGAAACTCCGGACTGAACAACTCTCCCAGATTCCCCCGTTTGGCCAGCAGCCTCGCGACTACGGGAATCGATCTTGCCATGTACGCGACCCCGTTCTCCAACCGCTCAAGACGGTGAAGGTTCTGCATCGTGGCGTTCATTTCAACTCCGGACTGCTTCAGAAAGTCGAAGCCGGATATGGTGACGAGATTTTCCGTTTTGCCGCCGTTCTTGTAGAAAGAATCGGGGTCGTGGCCCTCCGGGAAGATATAAACTGTTGCCTTCATCTCTTCCTTTACCGCCAAAAGAATTGCCTTTTGATGAGCTTTTCTGCCGGCAGCGTCTCCATCGAACATCAGGTTCAGACGCCGGACATAGTGCTTCAGAACAGTGGCATGCTCTCTGGTGAACGCCGTACCGCAGGTGGCGACGACGTTGTTGATCCCGGCAGCTCGCATCTGCATGAGATCGATGTAGCCTTCGACCACAAAGATCTCGCCTTTCAACTTCATCGCTTCGATGGCGCCGTCCAACCCGAAGAGGATCGCCGACTTCTTGAAAAACGGCGTCTCCGGGCTATTGATGTATTTGCAGCGGGCAGTGGTTGAACTGATTGTTCGACCGGCAAAGGCGATGATGTACCCAGTTTTATCCCTGATGGGAAACATCACGCGCCCCCGGAAGGTGTCCCGGTAGACGCCCGCAGCGTCTTTTCTGATCAGCCCGGCCTTTTCCGCGATATCAAGCGGGAGCCTTTCCTTGTCGAGATACTCCACAAGGGTTCTCCCGCTGACCGGTGCGAAGCCGATCCCGAACTGCCTGACCATTGCATCGGTCATCCGGGAACCGACATATGCCTTGGTGCCGTTCTGATTTTGCATCAGGCTGTCGTGGTAGAACTGCTGAGCCTTTCGCAGGACATTCAGCATGTTTCTCCGTTCGCTCTCCTCTATGCCGTCACTATTGGGGATGGTGATACCTCCTCTTCTGGCGAGGCGTTCGAGGGCGACAGGGAAAGAGATATTGTCAATTTTCATCAGAAACTTGGCGACATCTCCCCCCTCGGAACAGGCACCGAAGCAGCGCCAGGTTTTGCGGTCAGGATCAACGGTGAAAGACGGGGTCTTTTCCGCGTGCAAGGGGCAGCATGCCGTATAGGAACGTGCGGATTTTCTGAGGGGGACGTACTCTCCGATTATGGAGACGATATTGTCCGCTCCATAGGAGAGGATCTCCTTCTTGATCCGGTCAGGAATCATTTTCATGGGGCAGTAACCTCCATGGCGTTCGCCGTGGCGAACTCCTCTTCCTCGATCAGGCTGTTCAAGTCGTCACCCGTTTCCAGATGCTTCAATATCAGCCTGATCGCCGAAGCCACTTCATTGAGACAGGTTCTGGGCCCCAGGTGGCAGGAAATCCCGGCCAGGGCCTTGACCGCATCTTCAGCCTCCAGTCCGGACCGAAGTCCATAGGAGACCAGCCGGGCGATGCCGTCGGCCATTGCCGACCCGCAGCCGCCAGCCTTGCCGAAGCGGATGAAGACCTCGAAGGGCTTTCCTTCAAGGGTTGTAACGGTCACGAATATCTTGCCGCAGTGTGACCGTCGTTGAATTGTGTAACCCGGTGCGGCGACCGGGCGTGGTGTTTTCGGACTCATCTTTGTCCTCCTTTGATGGACGTTTTCCCCATAAGGGGAGCGCGGTTGTCTCTCCCCGCATGGCGATCATCCGGGCTATTCCTTCTTGAGCTGTTCGAGAACAGCATCAAGATCGATTGCCGCCTGGCCGAGTTCCACAACTCTGGCGCATGCTTCGGATATTTCCCCATTCCCTTGCGGGACCTCGACTCTTTCTTCCGATGTTGAACCGTCCGTGTCATAGTCGATAACCATGAAGGTAATCGGCGGGACATCCTTCGGACGATCGGCGGTCAGGCACTGAACCAGCCCGCCATCCAGAACGACTGCCACCCTGGGTGGCGGTGAGTCGAGATATTCGCGTATCTGGGGAATGAACTGGGAGAGGAAGTTCACGGCCTCGCAGCCGTTGATTTCCTCGTTGTAGAATTCGCTTGCGGGATCGGCCTGGGGAAAGGTTTCGATTATTTCCAGAAGAAGTTCTCTTGCCATGTTCTGACTCCTTGTACGTAAGGGGGCAGAACTCCCTCAGGGGGAATGTTCCGCCCCCTGTCGGGTTGGTTTTGTCGGTTAACCTCTTGCCTTGGCAACCACATCCGCCAGGCGTTTGACCGCTTCGCCCATGTCGCCGTGATCCCAGGTCTCGATCAGCTGCTCGGCTGCTTCCAGCAGTTTCGGCGAGGTCGCGTAAAGCCGTGCGTCCGCTTCTACGGTCTCGTTGATGGGCTGGTTGTTCGCCCCGCATGCGTAGACAGAGGCATGGGGCATGAAACCGACACGGGCGATGGCGATGAAACCTGCCCCATCCACCCTCCTTGTTTCCAATGGTCCTTTTGTGTGCATAGCTTTTCTCCTGTTGGTCAGGGGACTCTCCCTTGACGGGTCGATTTGAGATCAGGGGCGCAACCGCTCATCCCGGCAGCAGTCGCCGATGTAATGGACCAGGTCGTCGCTCTGGTAGAAGATGTGCGCGGTGCTCTGGACGATCATCTCGCCACAGCCGACGCATTTGACGGCTCTCTCAATGGGGCTGTCTGCTTCCGTCAGTTCCCGGATGAATCTCTCATCACAGTTCCGGCAGTCGAAAATCATCCGGTCGACACCCAGCAGGGTATCGGTCCGGGAGAGTTCCAGAAAACAGCCGCATACCGGGCAACCAAGCGCTTTCGGTATGCCGGTTTCTTCCTCTCTTTCGTGTTCGTAATTGTCCCGGGCGACGCGGAGATTTTCTTCAAAATCGATCTCCATCCGCTCACAGAAATGCATCAGGTCCGTGAGCAGATCCTTGACGTCGTCTTCGTCACCATCGAAATCCCGACCTTCAAGAGTCAGGCAGTATGCCTGCATTACCGTGTCGATTCTGTCGGCACGGTCCTCGTTGGTTGGTTCGTCTGAGGTGCTTATGTAATCAGCCATGAGTGTCTCCTTGAATTGACAGGGGAGACAGAACCCCTTCCCGGGGTTTGTCTCTCCGCTGGGGTTGAAACTGTTCAGAGGTGCGTGTCCAGGCCGGTGACCCTGGTGAAAATCTCCCTCAGATCTTTGGCATAGACGTAATCCAGTTTTTCGATGGTGTCGGATTTCGGTTCAGGCCCGCGAGACACCTTCAGGGCCTCAAAGATGTAGGTATCAGTCCAGTCCAGGGTAATCCTGATTTTGTTGATACCCTCCCTGGCAAACCCTGTTGGCAGGCTGAACACGAGGCAGTTGTCGCCGCCGGTGAAATTCCGGGCGCCGGTCATGGCGATGAATCGGCGTCCACCGAGTTGGGCAAGAATGGTTTGGGCGATTTGGAGGTCAGCCATCAGGCAGCCTCCTGTTCATCGTTGGCCACTTCCCGCAGGTCGTAATCACCGTCACTATCTAGGACCTCAAGCGACACCGAGGCGGATTCCCACCGGACAGAGGTGTGCTTGTAGTATCCCGACCAGAAGAAGTCGTTATCGGTAACGTTGAGAGTATTGCATTCCGTCCACCCCTCGAATTCCTTCAGGGCGACCTTCCCGTTTTCCTGGTCGGCCTCATAGTCGGCGACCATGAATTCACAGTCGTAGTTGAACTCGGAAATCCTGTAGACTTTCATTTGCCTGACAACTACCGAGAGCTTCCTGATGCGGTCGATTCTGTCCGGATTCAGTTCGATAACGGCATAGTCGGCTGCCTCGAAGAAGTCGCTGTTGTCGGATAGGGGAATGATCAGTTTCTTTGCGGTTGGCGCAGGAGCGCCATCATTTTCGTTGCTCACGCTTGTCTCCTTTCTGTTGTAGTTGGACAGGGGACAAGTCACCCCACAGGGCTCACTTGTCCCTGCCGGGTTGTCAGATAAGCCCCTGTTCGACGAAGCTGAGGTAGCTGTCGCCGATGATGATGTGATCCAGAACCCTGATGCCAAGGATTTCACCCGCCTCTTTGAGACGCCGGGTAATCTCCAGGTCCTCACGTGATGGTTTAGGATCGCCACTGGGGTGATTGTGGATCAGCAGAATCGCCGCGGCACTTGACCGGACCGCATTCGAAAATACTTCCCGCGGGTGGACAATGGCCTGATTCAGCGAGCCCACCGAGACCGGGTCGTAGCAGGTGATGCGATTCTTGCCGTCCAGATGCAGCGTGATGAAGTGTTCCTTGGTTGCCTGTCTAAGGTCAAGGAACATCTCGAACACCTGCGCAGGTGTGGTAAACCGCAAATTTACCCACGCCGGGGCATCTTCGCGCACCACCTCTTTTCGGTATCTGGACTCTATCTTTCTGAGGATGATTCTCTTGGTCTCCGGGAGGAGTTCCTCTCCGAAGAGATTCCTGGAATAGGGGGACATTCGTTGACTCCTTTTGCGGAGGGCGGACGTCCCCATGGGGGACGCAAGCCCCCCGAAGGGTAATGTGGTTGGTTTGTCGATGTATGGTTGCTGTTCTCTCAGACTACCCTGACAGACTGGAAAGGTGATCCCATGACGGCCGGACCCCCTGATGATCTCCTTGACGGGATCTCCAGATGGCACGGTATCCAGCCGGTCGATTTGCCGACCACGAAGCGGCGCTTATCGCCGTAGCAATCCACCACCTCGACCTGCTTTCCTTCCAGGCCGATCAGTTGAGGGGTGAGTTCCGCCTTGGAGCGGTAGCCGGTCTGCTGATGTTTCCGGAAGACCAGATCCGAGAGCATCCGGTACTTTTCGTAGGCTTTCATGGTGCCGCGTTCGGCCGGCAGGGGTGTCAGGTCCCAGCGGTCCAGCTCTGCTGCGAGCAGGTTCCCCAGCTGCATCACCCGGTCGAAACCGAGAGTCGAACAGCCTTCTTCGAAATGGATGACGTACAGGCCGTTGCCGGGACCGAAGTAGTCGGGGTTTATGGTGACTTTGTTCTTTTTCACGGTGCCTCCCGAAGACACTCCTCCCCACGGGAGTGTCGGTTTAGAACACCCGGTAGGGCGGGGCCTCCCTTTGGAGGT
>JBGQLM010000108.1:0-14210 GCA_041500085.1 Geobacteraceae bacterium | reverse complement strand
GATTGGGCAATAAAAAAGGCAGCCTCCGCAGAAGCTGCCCAATTGGTTCTTAGATTTTATATTCGCTTTTTGTTTTATTTAGCCTTTATGTCTTTGAATTTATTTAAGTTTTAAGTTTCCGCAAAGCGGTTTAGTTCAACATATTAATCAGCAGTCTGCGTATTCCACGTTTTAATGGATAGCTAATGAACTAATAGAATCAGCTCACGCCTCAAGCGCATCCTCAATCCACAACAACCGCTCCGCCAGCGGCGTGGCCCGCAGGGCGTTGCAGAGTTTCTCGTCGGCAGTGACCATGCACCCTTGCGCATGAACGGCAAGCGACAGGTAGATGCTGTCGTAAAAACTCCGCTTGTAGGTGACGGCGATGTCTGCTGCCTTGTCGGCAAGAGCCGCAGTCGGCACGATACGGAGCCGCATCCGGCCGAGATCGGCCAGGAGCGGGGAAATCACCTCCGGTTCCAGCTCTTGCCTGAGCCACTTTTTCCAGAGCACATTGCCGAATTCCGCAAAGATCAGATCGGGCGCCAGCAGTTCGCGACCTGCATCGAGCAGTCTGAGCGCCTTGATCGAATGGGCCTCGGGAATGAACCATTTGACCGCTATACTCGCATCGATGACCAGAGGGGTCACCGTTCCCGGTCCTCCCGCACCTGCTCCGTGCTGTCGCTGAAGGAGCGCCCGGCGAAATAGCCCTGCCACTGCTCGGCAATGGCCAGGGGAAGTTCGTCCGGCTGACGGGCGACCGCTTCAAGGATGAGTTTCACCTCTCCCTGCAAGGACCGGTTGTGGCTTTTCGCGCGGTCTTTCAGTTTCTGAATGGTTTCATCTTCCAGGTTGCGGATCAACAGCTGTGACATGGTCTCCTCCTGCACACTGGTGCTATCAAAATGCTATCATTTCTAATAGCGCATCACAAGCTTAAATCTATGCACACGGATGACACGGATTTTACGGATAAAATCGGATTAAAACGAAAACCTCGAAACTGAAAAAAGCTGTTTCACGCAACGACGCGACGACGCAACGTTTAAAAACCGTGAACCAATAATTGTTTAAAGCCTTTCGTCGCGTCGCTGCGTCGTTGCGTGAGTAATGCCGTTTTTGGCCCAATCCGCCGTTATCCGTCCAACCCGTTAAATCCGTGTGAAATGCTTTTCTTACAAGTCATTCCCCGAATACGACTGGTTGAAGCTCTTGTTGCAGAGCGGAAAATCCGGGACGATGTTGCCGTGGATCGCCTGTTCGAGCCCGAGCCAGTTGACGCTGGACGGGTCGCGGATCGCACAGCGGTTGATCTCCCCTTTTAGGCCTGACTGAAGCCAGTAGACAATCTCCCCCCGCCACCCTTCCACAGCGGCGAAGCTGCTCCGGTCGGGTTCGATGGTCGGCAGCGGCGTCAGGATCTCACCTGCGGGCATTGTTGTCAGCAGCTCACCAATCAGACGAACCGAATCCCTGATTTCCTCGATCCGCACCCAGGCCCGGGCATGGACGTCGCAGGTATTGAGAACCACCAGCTTAGGGATGATCCGGTCATACGGAGGAAAAGGTGCCTGGAGACGGCAGTCCAGGGGCTGGCCGCTGGCCCGGGCGACATAGCCGACCGTGCCGAGATCGCGGGCGGTTTCCATGGTCAACACCCCGGCTCCCCGGAGGCGATCATCCAGCGACGCATTGAGGTCGTAGATCGTCACCAGCCTCTCGAACTCGTCCATGAACCGGGCCAGTTCCTCTTCGATCACATCTCTGCCGTCAGCCGGAAGATCTGCGGAGACCCCGCCGGGCACGATCCGGTCCATCAGGTAGCGGTGGCCGAACAGGCGCTGGTTGCCGCGCAGTACGATCTCTTTGAGGCGCATCAGCTGATAGAAGATGAAGGTAAAGGCGGCGTCGTTGGCAATGGCGCCGATATCCCCCAGATGATTGGCAATCCGCTCCCGCTCCAGCATGAGCGCCCGCAGCCAGGCGGCCCGGGGCGGCACTTTCATCTCGGCCAGCTCTTCGACAGCCCGGCAGTAAGTCAAGGCGTGGGCCACGGTGGAATCGCCCGAGACCCGGCCTGCCAGCCGCGCACCCTCCTGCCAGGAAAGCTGCTCGAAGCGCTTCTCGATCCCTTTGTGGGTGTAGCCGAGACGCTCCTCCAGGTTGAGGACATCCTCACCCATGGCCTGAAAACGGAAATGCCCCGGCTCGATGATTCCGGCATGCACCGGCCCGACCGGGATTTCGTAGACCCCCTCCCCTTCAGCCCTGATCCACTTGTACTCCCCGGCAACCCTCGGCATCCGCTGATCGGCTGCAAAGGCTTTCCTGAGCGGCCAGGCATCAGGGGGCCAATCCTCATGCTTGATCCAGGGACGCAGGTCCGTATGAACGTGACCGGTCGGCAGGAAACCGAGCAGACTGTGAATCTGGCGCTCGAAACGGAAGGCCGGGACGAAGAATTTAGACAGGCTGGGAAAGGTGGGATCAGCAAGCGGGAGTTCGCAACCCAGCAGCAGATAGTCGTTTCCTCTGGCATAGCAGGCAAAAACCGCAAAAGTACGTCCCAGAAGGGTCTCATCGACCCCCCACTCGGCCACCAGCCGCGCTCCGGCCAGTTTCATCACCCTGGCGGCTTCCTCGAACTGCTCGCGCGGAATGCGGAGCTGGGGGGCAGTGACCGGACCTTCGGCGTCGCAGGGAACGGCAGCCGTACCGAACTGGGTCGTTATCTTGTCACGGAGAGCGTTCATTTCAGGATCTCCACTGCCAGTTTGAACCAGCCCGCCAGGAACGACGGCAGATATACGCCCAGCAGCAGCACCACCGCCAGATGCAGGAAGACCGGAATGTTGGCAGCTGCCAGCGGCTGTTGCCCGGCCGGGATCAGGCCCGCCACCATCGGCTGGACCTTGTTGAACAACGCGGCAAAAGCGACCGTCAGACCCAGGAGCAGCAAGGGGGCCAGGTACGGCGCATCTTTCATGGTGGCGGTCAGAATCAAAAATTCACTGGTAAAGATGCCGAAGGGGGGCATCCCGGCAAGCGCCATCACCCCGAGAAACATCCCCCAGCCGACCGCCGGATTGCCCCTGATCAGCCCCCTGATCCGGGTCATCTCCTGCGTACCGTGCATCTGGGAGGCATGGCCGACACTGAAGAAGGTAGCAGACTTGGCCAGAGAGTGTACCAGCATATGGAGCACCCCGCCAAAGGTGGCGATCGGCCCTCCCAGGCCAAAGGCAAAGGTGGCGATCCCCATATGTTCGATGGAAGAGTAGGCAAAAAGGCGCTTGATGTCCTTCTGGCGCAGCATGGAGAAAGCCGCTGTCAGCAGGGAGAGCAGCCCGAATCCCATCATGATGTTGCCGGCGAAATGGGTGCCGAGAGAGCCGTCCACCAGCGCCTTGCAGCGGATCAGGGCATACAGGGCGATGTTCAGCAGAAGCCCGGAAAGGACGGCGGAGATGGGGGTCGGACCTTCGCTGTGGGCGTCCGGCAGCCAGTTGTGAAGCGGTACCAGGCCGACCTTGGTGCCGTAGCCGACCATCAGGAAGACAAAGGCCAGCCTCATGACGGTCGGGTCCAGCTGCCCGCTGACGCGGCTCAGGTTTGTCCAGAGCAGGGCGTTCCCTCCGGCGCCGAGTACCCTTTCCGCGGCAAAATAGAGCAGCACCGTCCCAAAAAGAGCCTGGGCAATCCCGACGCCGCAGAGGATGAAATACTTCCAGGCTGCCTCGATGGCGGTCGGCGTCCGGTAGAGCGAGACCAAGAGGACCGTGGCCAGGGTGGCCAGCTCCATCGAGATCCAGAGGACGCCGAAGTTGTTGGTCACCAGGGCGATCAGCATGGCGAAGATGAAGAGCTGGAACATGGCGTGATAAAAACGCATCCTTAATGGGCCGACCTTGCCATGCTCCCGTTCGACCCGCATGTAGCGGCGGCTGAAGACCGCGGTGGTGGTGGAGACGAGGGTAGTGAGGACAACCAGTGATATGTTCAGCTGATCGACAAAGAAATAGGTTGAACCGGCAACGCTCCCCCCCTCAGCGTACACCTGCAGCGCAAGTGCCAAGGAGGTCGCAAAGGTGAGCAGCGAGCAGAAGATATTGACCTCCGGCGCGTACTTCCAGTCGCCGATAAAGGCCAGCAGCGCAGCCGCAACAACCGATATGCCAAGCAGGGAGAGGAGGATCATCGTCTAGTCCGTTTCCTTCAGTTTGGCCATCTGGTCCACATCCAGGCTGTCAAAGGTGGTGTTGATGTGAAAGAAGAAGATACCGAAGATAAAGGCGGCTATAAGAAGGTCGAGTGCCACCCCCAGCTCCACGACCATCGGCATGCCGTAGGTGGCGCTGGTGGCGGCAAAGAACAGGCCGTTTTCCATGGCCAGAAATCCGAGGATCTGCGTGACCGCGTGGCGCCTCGTCACCATCATGAGCAGTCCCAGCATTACCGTGGCCAGTGCCACTGCCAGGGTGGAGCGGGTCATCAGGCTGGAAAGTTCACGGATCGGCGCAGTCAGATGATAGCTGAAGACAACCAGTGCGATCCCGATCAGCATGGTGGCCGGGATATTGACGATCGCCTCGATCTCCCGGTGTATCTTCAGTTTGCGGATCAGGGTGTAGAGGATGTACGGCAACAGGATCACCTTCATTCCCAGCGTCAGGAGCGAGGAGATGTAGAGGTGATGTTCGCCGCTGGCAAAACCGATCACGGCTGTGCTGAGCGCCAGGAAAAACCCCTGCCAGGCAAAGAGGTGGACGAGCCCCAGTATCTTGCGCTGGGCCAGCAGGGCAAAGGCGGTGAGCAGGATCAGGGATGCCAGCAGGCTGTTGATCTGGGCGGCAATAGAGTGGGTCATGGCGCTACTCCAGGATGAAAAAGGCGATCATGCCGAGGGTCGCCAGAAGAAATGCGCTCCCCAGGTATTCGGGAAGGCGGAAAATGCGCATCTTGGCCAGGCCGGTCTCGATCAGCACCATGATGATTGACCCTAGAACCAGTTTGGCGGCAAGCAAACCGAGCGCCAGCAGAAGCAAGACGATGTCGCCTGAGGGTGCAATCCCCCAGGGGCAGAAGGAGGCAATGCCGAGGGCGAAAAAGAGCAACAGTTTCATCATCCCGGCCCATTCGATCAACGCCAAATGCCTCCCGGAGTACTCCAGGATCATCGCTTCATGGATCATGGTCAGTTCCAGATGAGTAGCAGGATTGTCAACCGGGATGCGTCCGGTCTCGGCCAGGGCGATCAGGATAAAGGCCGCCAGGGCAAAGGCGAGCGACGGGCGGATGAAGAAGTCAGAGTGGGCCATGACCGTGACCATCTGGGTTAGCGAGGTGGAACTACTGGCAAGGGAGACGGTAAAGACCGCCATCAGCATGGCCGGTTCAGCCAGCGAGGCGATGGTCATCTCCCGGCTGGCGCCCATGCCGCCAAAGGCAGTGCCGATATCCATCCCCGCCAGAGCGGTAAAAAAACGGACTATTCCGAACAGCATGACCAAGGCGATAACATCGGCAGTTGCTGACAGGGGAAGATCGACCGAGATCAGGGGGATAATCCCGGCCGCCATCACGGTCACCCCGAAAGTAAGATAGGGGGTAAAACGGAATATCCACGAAGCGTTTTCCGCAACCAGCAGATTCTTGGCGAACAGTCGCCGGATATCGCGGTACGGCTGCAGGATTCCCGGGGCGGTACGGCCTTGGGCGCGGCACTTCAGCACCTTGACCCACCCGCTGAAGGCCGGCGCCAGGACAATAAGCAAAGTGAGCTGCAGCAGCTCTATGGCGAACGGATGGAGGCTCATCCCAGAAATACCAGTAAAACAATTAATGTAATGAATGAATAGAGCAGGTAGACCTGGATCTGCCCATGCTGCAACTTGCCGACCTGTCGTGCAACCCAGTAGGCCGCGTTCCCCTGAGGAGCGTACAACCAGTTCCAGAAACGGTCGCGAATCCGCAAGCGGTACTGGAGCCCCGCCGGCATGGCGGGATGATTGGTGTGCGGCACAACCTCGACCTGTTCACGCACCGCAAAGAGAAAACCAAGTACCCGCCGGATCGGCATCGAGAAAGAGGTTGCCGTGTACTGCATCCGGGGGGTCAGTTTGGCAAAACCGCAATCCCAGATCGGCACACGTTTTACCTGGGTGGCACGAACATGAAGCAGCAGCCAGGTAACGGCAACAACTGCGCAGATCCCGACAAATACAACCGGGCCGGAGTAGGATGCGCGCTCGTGAGAAATCGGCGTAAGCCACATCCAGCCGTACCTTCCGGCTGATTCGGCGAGTTTGGCGCCGCACAGCTGTTCGGGAATAGTATCCAGCCAGCCGATGACCCAGGTCGGCATTATTCCCAGCAGGAAGCAGGAGAGCGCAGCCAGCAGCATCCCCAGGCGCATCGACCATCCGACCTCTCGGATCCGTTCCGGCTGCTGGTGCCCTCGCCAATGCCCCAGGAAGGTGACCCCATAGACCTTGACAAAACAGGCGGCGGCCAACGCCCCGGTAAGGGCCAGCATCGCCGCCCCGAGCGGAATCAGGAGTTTAAGGAGCGGGTTGGGCAGGGCGGGCGAAAGAAGAAAGGCCTGAAAAGTCAGCCACTCGGAGACAAACCCGTTGAAGGGGGGAAGCGCCGAGATAGAGACGCAGCCGATCAGAAAAAATACCGCTGTCCAGGGGAGACGGTGAATCAGCCCGCCCATCTCTTCCATGTTACGCTCGTGGGTAGCATGGAGGACCGCCCCGGCCCCCATGAAGAGGAGCCCCTTGAACATGGCATGGTTGAGCGTGTGATACAGGGCGGCGATCAGTCCCAGGGCGGCCAGGACCGGCAGATGGAAGGAAGCGAAAATCATCGACAGTCCGAGCCCGATCAGGATGATGCCGATATTTTCCACCGAGTGATAGGCCAGCAGCCGTTTGAGATCGTGCTGCATGAGGGCGTACAGCACCCCCATAAGGGCGGAAATCAGGCCAAGGACCAGCACAACCCCTCCCCACCACCAGGGGAATTCCTTGATGAAATCGAAAGCAAAACGGACGATGCCGTAGATGGATGTCTTGAGCATGACGCCGCTCATCAGGGCGGAAATATTGGAGGGAGCCACCGGATGTGCCTCCGGCAGCCAGACATGGAGCGGAATGACGCCGGCCTTGGCAGCAAACCCGAAAAAAGCCAGAAAAAAGGCGGCAGTGGCCCAGCCGGGCGAAAGATGCGCCGTCCGCATGGCATCAAAAGTGTAGCCGTCAAAGCCTCCCCGGCCGCTCTGCCCGGCCATCACCCCGAAAGCAAGCAGGATGGCAATCGCCCCGACATGGGCGATCAGCAGATAAAGGAAGGCAGCGCGGCGGTTTTCGGCTTTTTCATCCTCATACATGACCAGGAAATAGGACGCAGCAGCCATTAACTCCCACGCCACCAGGAAGAAGTAGGCGTCATCCGCCAGGACCACCATCAGCATGCCGGCCAGAAAGAGGGCGTAAAAGACTATCATATGAGTGATCGAGCGTTGGCCACCGTACCCTTTCATGTAGCCTACGGAATAGATCGAGACGCAGACTCCCATCAGGCCGATAACTACCAGAAAGAAACCGGAGAGCGGATCGAGCCGGAGATGAAACGGAAGACCGGGAAGACCGGGATACATAGTCGCTGAGGCAACGGTTCCCTCCGCAACGCTGATTCCACCGGCAACGACGGCTGCCAGCGAAGCCAGCGCGCAGGCCGGGAACATGACCGTGATCTGGAAGGCACGGGCAGCTCTTACAAAAGGGGAGATAGCGGCAATTGCCAGGAGCAGCAGCACCGAAAAACCGGCTATGTCAAGTGGTGCAACCACGCTGGGACCTCCGCAATGCGGTTAGAGATAATCGCTCAATAGCAGCACGATCAGGGTTATCAACGTATAAAGGACATACTGCTGCAGGATGCCGTTCTGCAGTTTGCGTACGCCGGCAAAGCGCTCCGAGAGTCTTTTTAAAGCCGGAATATAGACCAGTTCCAGCACGGCCTCCGGAACATGACTGTGGAAACCGCCGCGACCCGGAAATATCCCTGAGATGTGAGGTTTGTGTAGCTGAGGTTTAAGAACGAAAGCGAAAAGTTCTGTAAGCATCTGGGCGAATGATGAAGCGGTGTACTGCATCCGTGCCAGCGGCCTCTGGTAACCGCACCCCCAGGTGACTGTTTCTCCGACCGGCGCCGCAGCGAGACGGTATCGGTACCAAAGAAAGAGCAGCGCCAACAGGGCCAGCAGTGTTACCCCCATGACCGTGAGCAGCGACAATGGCAACAGCTCCCCGAGAGGCTGCACTCCCCCGGACAGAATTGCCGGCAGGGCCGCCAGGCTGGCCCGTTGCAACATCCCCTGAAAGAGAACCGGCGCCAGACCGATAACTGCGCAGAGCAGCGCCAGCAGCGTCATCGGCAACAGCATCTGCCATCCTGCCTCGTGTCCGGCAACATGCTCTTCCGTTCGCGGAACACCCAGAAAAACTATCCCGTAGACCTTGACAAAGCAGGCCACTGCCAACCCGCCGACCATTGCCAGGGCAGGAGCAGCCAGGGCGGTCGCAGCGGCGGCAATCCCGGTTCCCTGAATCCCCCGGAAAAAACCCAGATAGATCAGGAACTCGCTGACAAAGCCGTTCAGGGGCGGCAGGCCGCAGATCGCCACGGCACCGACTCCGAACAGAAGCGCCGTATAGGGAAGGCGGCGGGCCACTCCCCCAAGCAGGTCGATTTCCCGGGTACCGCTGGCATGGATGACCGACCCGGCGCCAAGAAAAAGGAGCGCCTTGAAGGTTGCGTGATTGAGAACATGCAGCAGCGCCCCGGCCATGCCGAGGGTCATCATGGCAACCGAGCCGGTTGTCTGGCCGATCAGCGCCACTCCGATCCCCATAAAGATGATGCCGATATTTTCGATGCTGTGATAAGCCAGCAGCCGTTTCAGGTCGTGCTGGCCGATGGCAAAGGCTACCCCGACCACACCTGAGACCACCCCGAGGAGGAGAACGAAGCACCCCCACCAGAGCGGCACCCCGTGAAAAAACGAAAGAGTCCGGATCAGACCGTAGATGCCGACCTTGAGGATGACTCCGGACATGGCGGCCGAGACGTGACTGGGAGCATTGGCATGGGCCGAAGGGAGCCAGATGTGGAATGGCATGATCCCGGCTTTCATTCCGAAACCGAAAATGGCGGTCAGGAACAGGGCGGTTGCCAGGGGAGATGAACCCTCCAGCGAGCCGGCTGACGGGAAATGCCATGAGCCGGACAGGAGGTTCAACAGAGGGAAAAGGGCGAATAGACCGAGCGTCCCGATGTGGGTGGTGATCATGTAAAGCGTGCCGGCTTCGTTGACTTCCCGCTTTTCATCCTCGGTGGAGACCAGGAAATAAGCTGCCAGGGCCATGATCTCCCAGGCATACAGGAAGGAGATGCCGTCCCGTGCAAGCACTACGCCGCTCATGGTAGCGGTCATCAGCCCGAAAAAGAAGGTCATCTTGCGGACATTTGCCGGGTAATGATCGGCGTGCCAGTAGGAGCGGGCATAAAGCGCGGCGCAGCCCGGGATCAGAAATATCGGGAGGAGAAACCAGGCGGAGAGAGGATCGACACCGAACAGACAGCTGTCGAAAGGAAGGGTCCAGGGGAGAACAAACAGCTCGGATTTCCCGGTAACGAGAACGGTGATCGCCGCGCCGATTCCGGACAGGGCAGCGGCCAGCATGAGGAGGATCGCCGTCAGCTGTCCGGCTGCTGCGGGAACACGGGGCAATATCATTGGTAGCCCGGACAGTGCAGCACAGATGGTCGCGATGATGAGGATAGTTCCTGAGGAGAATACCTCTCCGGTCATGATCTGTTACCTCCTGATACGTTCCTCCAACTCCGTCACCATGGCAATGATCTCATCCTTGCCGGGGGTGCTGTTAAGTAGATCCATAAAGCGTTGTTCATGAAGCATAAAGGATAATCTGGCCAGCATGTGCAGATGGACTTTGACATTGGGGGTAATCAGGGTGAACAGGATATGGACAGGCTTGTCATCAAGGGCATGGAAATCGATCGGCTTTTTCAGAAAACAGAGGCTGACTGCTGGATCCTGGGTTTGTGAAAGTATCGGGTTTCGAACATGCGGGATGGCAATACCGTTGCCGATGGCGGTACTCCCCAAGGCTTCCCGGGCAAGCAGCGTCTGATAAAGAAAATCCGGATCCATGTGGGGCTGCAGGGGCAGGCGTTCGACAACGCTTTTCAGTGCCGACTGCAGATCGTCCCCGGGCACATCGAAATATATCCCCCCTCTGTCAAGCGACCCGGAAAGCAAGGGAAGCCTATCCTCCATCTCGGGTACCGCAAACATCTGCGGCGGAATCTTTATGCCGTTGCTTGTGGCCCACTCCAGCAGATCAACCTGATTTATCTGATACCGGCCATTCACCAGGTGCGCAGGCAGTCCCTTTTTCTTTATCCAGCCAAGGACTGTTTTTTCATCGACACCAAGCGAGGCAGCGATATCAACTATCTTTAAAAACATTTCAAAATCTCCGGCCTGCTGTTCGCATCAATTTCATTAACAATAAGTCATTGACATGTTGGATGTCAACGGTTGGGGAGCAGCATATGTCCCAGCACAGGTCAGATGCTGCCCCTCTTACACTTTTGCAATTCTTGACGGCCTGTTCAGGCGGCTTGACAGGTTATCGACATAAACCTTGCAAATCTGCGGTCATTCGATAAATTCGTAGACTGCAACCCCAAGACTTTCCTGATCCTTGTAAAGCATGTAAAGCCTCAAGCCGGGAATCGGTGCGTATGAGTCCTGATTGGTATATAAGAAAATCTTTTCAGCCCTGATCTTCAGCGGGTTGAACAGCGACTCGAATTGTGGCCGCAACTGCTCAAGCATCCCATCGACTATGAGAAAGCGGACCTTGTTCTCCCTGCCATAAGCATACATTGCCGCAAGATCTGACTGGGGGATATAAACCGTGGGAAACTCGCTGTAAAAGCTTATCCGTCCCGATCGAGTCATTATTTTTGAGCCTTGCGGCAGATACTGCTTAAGGAGCAAACCTATCCGCTTTTGATCGTACCTGCCTCCATCCTGCTCCAGAGTATATGGCTTGCCCGCATCCCTGGGAATCTGCGCAATCAGAGAATTCAGGGAGAGTGCGCAAAACACCGCTATTGACAGCAGGTTCCTTTGCAGAACCGGTTGCAGCGGGGAGGGCATCAGCCTTGCCAGCAAGGCCTCTACAGATACCGCTCCCTGTCCGATCCAGAGGAAGAGAATCGGCAAGGAGAGCTGTGTGTATCCGGAGCCTGCCAGAAAGAACACGATAATGAGCAGAAGCGGTGCAAAAGCCGACAACAGGAACAATCTTTCAATCAATTTGCGCCTGGACCATCCTCCGGCAATGAATCCGACACACGCCAAAGCCCAAAAATACTTGGGGAGAAGCTCAGTCGCAACAGTATGCAGATTGTTACGGACGTTGTACGGAATGAATCCGGGATATTTGCGAACTATGTCCAGAAAGCCGATAGATTTGAAATCGAGCCCATAATATACATCGAATTTCCCGAGGTACTGTCCCAACCCTACCCATAATGTAGAACCGGTTTTAGAGGTTAACTGCCACATACCGGTCGCGTTATGCAAAAGCAGAACATAGGGAAAAGCCAGCGCCCAGAAAGCTACCCAGCCTGGGATCAGAATTGCGGCAGCATCGCGGCGGCTTCCTCCTTCTGCAAGAATGTAAGCGACTGCAAACGGCGATGCCACTGCAAAAACAATGAAAGCTTCCGGCCTGGTAAGATAGGCAAGCCCCATAGTCACGCCGGTCGAAACCGCTGCAGCTACGGATCGTTTGTTGACCGCCCGATCAAACAGATAGATCGCTGTGAGCAGCAGTGTAATGTATGTTGCCTGGCTCATTACTTCACAGGAGAGGTCTCTCAGGGTGTCCCAGGTTATGGCGAGCAAACAGGCCAGCAGGGCAACCCTCCTGTCGAAGAAACGGTTCCCGAGCAGGTAGAGCGGAACCACAATCAGGCTCCCCATGATAATGGAAACGACCCGTCCCGCCAGCTCTACATCTCCGAGGAACAGGTTGAATATGGCAATAAGAAAGGGGTAGAACGGAGGAAAATGGATTGCTTTTGCAAGGCCGCCGCCTTTGAAGAGGCTTCGCCCTATTTCAGCATAGCCGACCCCGTCAGCGGATATCACTATGTAAAATTGCATACAATAGGACCTGATCGCCAGCGCGGTTGCGAAGAGCAGTGTCAGCAAAATCACGTCACGACGATAACTGTATAAGAAATTTCGCAGACTAGTC
Source organism: Geobacteraceae bacterium (assembly GCA_041500085.1). GTDB lineage: Bacteria > Desulfobacterota > Desulfuromonadia > Geobacterales > DSM-12255 > VEOV01. The sequence goes on along the minus strand of JBGQLM010000108.1, from coordinate 1,857 downwards.
ATTCACACTCCCTATCTATGAGAGAAACCGGACTTCGGGCTATTGCCATCATCTCCCCGCAACGAATCGGAATATTGAGCTGCCTCAACCGTTGGGGAATAAGCCTGCCCAGGAGCTTGGCAAGAGGCGTCAACACTGGATGCGGATAAATGACAAACTGGTTGATAATATAGTCAAGATTCAGATATTTGGGGGCCGGTTCAGTTCTGACCGGGATAAAACCGGACTTTTTCAGACAAGTGTTGATAGTGACTTGTGAAAAATAGTAGATGTGCTCAAGCTTGTAATGGCTCCATTTGCCGCGCATGAGACGCTCGGTAAGGCTCTGCAGGTCAGGCGTGACTATCATCACCACTCCGCCCGGCTTCAGAATCCTTCGCACTTCATTGAGAAATGCAACCGGATCCGGAACATGCTCGATCAGGTCGGAAAGTGTCACCAGATCGAAAGTAGCATCGGAGTAAGAAGCCTGTTCGAGTGTGCCGTTAAATATCCTTTTGCCGAACTTTGCTGCGGCCAATCCGGCCGAATAGGCGGACAACTCCACGCCGGCAACTTCCCAGCCGAAACTCTGGGCAACTTCGAGAAAATACCCCGTTGCGCACCCCACATCAAGAACCTTGCCGGGTGAAGGTATGAGTTTTTCAATTTCGTGTAGCCGGGAAGCAAAGGTAAGATGCTTCATCTGCCTCGGCAACTCATCGTTTTCTCCCGCAACACCCCAACTTTTGTAGTACTCTTCGGAATAGATCTTTTCCAGCATCTCTCCGGTCGGATGCGGCCAGAGAAATGCGAGGCCACAGGCGCACTCCCTGACCGGCAATGGGCCAGCGTGCCGCTCGGCACTTGAAGTTCCCCCGCACAAAGGGCAGATATGCACTTCCGACATCACAGAAGCCCCTTCCAGAGTAAACTGAGCTCTGCCTGGCAATTCAAGTAACAAAGCCTGCAACGTGCCGTTTCCTGCCTCAGCTCCCTATAGGCCGGCGATCGCCAAATCTCGGCAATCCCTTCGCCGTTTACGGTCTCGGCAATCCAGCGGCCCATCTGGAAATAGCCCAGACAGGGAGCAATGCGTCCGTACGGATCGACAAATATGGATGTATGTCCGGCATTGCATTTTACCGGAAAAGGTTTACCTGCAAACGCCTGTTCAATTGCGGAGATATATCCGGGCGAGTTTTCCAGGGGCAGCCGATCGATTGATCGTAATCGATCGGCTATTCCTTTCAACTCCGGGCTGGCGATCACACGGCAAGTCCGCTCATTTATTTCGTGTAAAGGATTAATGCCGATCTGATGGAAACCGGTTTCCGCGGCTAACGCCACTATCGCATCGAGCTCAGCAAGATTTGCTTCGCTTAATACCGTGACAGCTGTCAGGCGTATCGGCGAGTTTTGCCTCTTGATCGCTTCGGCCAGACTGCGGGCACCGTTGAGGGTCTTGGCAAATATTCCCTCGCCGCCGCGTGAAGCGTCGTGGGTGGTCCCGGTCGCGCCATCAAGCGATATATTGATATTCGTGGGTGCGGACTGAATCAGTTTATCAATGACCCCCTCCTTATTCAGGAGAATGCCGTTGGTGCTCAAGGCAACCGGAATCCGGTAGCTGCGGGCATGGCTGATCAGTTCAAAAATATCCTCCCTCAGCAGCGGTTCGCCGCCGGTGAAACCGACACCGCTGGTGCCGATTTCCAGTAACTGGTCGATGATACGCTTCATGCCGGCCGTGTCGATTTCCGGACCTTTGTGGCGATCGGTAAGATGACACATCTCACAGCTGGAATTGCACCGGTAGGTGACGAAAATGCCCCCCATAAGGGGACCGGTCAGAGCCCTGCCAGCCGTAGTTTTCAT
>JBGQLM010000107.1:0-14211 GCA_041500085.1 Geobacteraceae bacterium | reverse complement strand
ATAGATTGCCTCGGCCATCATATGACGAAATCACGGTATGCTGTGGAATGTGATTATTCAAAGCCATTCTCGTGGAGTGATTACTCTGAACCTATTTTTGTATTCGGTGCCTCCGCATGCGCTGCACTGTACCGGAAGGAAATGTTGCAGGACATATCAATTAATGGTGAATATTTTGATGAAGATTTTTTTGCGTACTTTGAGGACGTGGACCTGGACTGGCGGGCACAACTACGAAATTGGCGCTGCCAGTATTCACCCAAGGCAGTAGGATATCACGCTCGTTATGGTACCGGCCTTATAAATAATGCTGAAATTGCAGGGTGTCTTTTGTCGAATCGAATTTTCTTGATGATAAAAAACGATTCAATAATGCATGTATTGGAAGATCTTTGGCCAATTATTTTGAGAACATTCACGGATTATAAGGGATATATTAAACATAACCCACGTGCAGTTTTTGTTGCCATCAAACGTCTCCTGGCGTTCGTGCCTAACATGGTTAAAAAAAGAAATTATATCCAAAAACGAAAACTTGTCACAGATGACTATATTCGTAATTTAATCAAATAAATAGCATGGGGTTGCCTGACCCGCACACTCAAAGGCAGGTTTATTAGTGAAACTGGAACAAAGGGTTAGATCCTGTCTTGGGCCAATGGCCGAACGGATACTGTTACAATTTGCTAGAATAGGCACAACTGTTGTCATGAAATTGTTCCCTCTTTTTTCTGACCGTGGAGCACCGATTAAAAATAAGAACGAGCAGAAAATAGCTGTTCTTGTACCGATATTGCCCGATATTTCCCATACCTTTATCTACCGGGAGGTTCTTGCCATGATGAAACATGGTGGGAGCTTTGAGATAATTGGATTGTTGCAGGGGGATAGAGATATTGTGCACCCGGAAGCAGACGCCTTGCTCAAGATTACAACGTTTATAACTGAGCGCACCTTCTTAGGCTATCTGTGCATCTATCTAAAATACCTGATACTGATGCCACGAAAATTTGCCGGGATGCTGAACTATTTCAAGAAGCATTGCCATGCTGGCGATGACTTCTTTCTTAAAAAAGAGCAGGGTGCCAATCTCTTGCACCCCATGCGCTGCCTGCTCCTTACCGACATGTTGCGCGCTCGTGGCATTACGCTGATTCATGCTTATGGAGCTTCTTTCCCGGCGACTATGGCATTAGGTAATTCTGTCTTGCTCGATATCCCCTTCAGTATTTCAACATTTGTCGATTTTGAACATGATTACGAGTTTAAGTTGTTAAGTGAAAAAGTTAACGCCGCTGACTTCCTCATTGTGGTTACGCAATACTGCAAGGAGCGAATTGTTGCATTAACCTCCCCGACTATTCGCGATAAGATTGTTGTCATCCATTCAAGTGTCGACGGCAGCTATGGCGACAACGTTGTCCCTGAACCCAAAGGCAAGCTCGTAAGACTTATTTCGGTCGCCCGGTTTGTTGAAAAGAAGGGGATTGAATATTTAATCCGGGCATGTGCAGAACTCAAGGATAGGGAACTGGCTTTTGAATGCATTGTTATTGGCGACGGTCCTGAAAAAGATAAATTTCAAAATATGATAGTTGCGTACCAACTGCATGATTACCTGCGGTTGGTGGCACCGATGCAGAATGATTTGATAAAAACCCTTTATGGCCGGGATACGATCGCCGTGATGCCGTGTGTTAATGCAAGTGACGGTGAACGGGATGGTATCCCCAATGTGCTTTTGGAGGCGATGCTGTGCGGAAGCCCGGCAGTGGCAACAAACATCTCGGGCATTCCTGAGTTGATTATCGACGGCGAGAATGGTCTGCTTGTTCCGGAAAAAGATGTTGCCGCGCTTGCCAATGCTTTAGAGCGTCTAATAGTGTCAGAGTGTCTGCGCGAAAACTTGTCAAAAAATGGCCGGCAGACCGTCCAACGAGACTTTAATCTGGACGTTAAGTCACAATATAGGCTGGAATTGATTGAGACTTCGGGCAGAAATATATTGGCTAGTAAAGTATGATACTTTATCCGGTTCAAGCAAGAAAGAATACGATTATAGAAGCCGTTGCTAAGTTGGCAGGCTGGTTAGGGGTATGTACCGTTTGTGGGAATGGCGTTATTTATAAACCGTTCACGGATAACTATCGAGAGCACGGATATTGCAGCCGATGCAAGTCGAGTAATAGGAAAAGACAAATAGCATATCTTTTGAGGACGCTTGAGGGAATACCTAAATTCGGGAAAATCAATAGTGCCAAAGTGATCTTTAGTGCCGAGGGCATGGGGCCATTACATGATTATTTGAAGCATAATGCGAAATACACTGGTAGTGAATATTTAGGCGAGAACTATGCTTCTGGTGAAGTCATTGATGGGATAAGGCATGAAAATCTGCTGAAAACATCTTTTGGAGACAACTCAGTTGACTATGTCCTGTCCAGTGATGTCATGGAGCACATTCCTGAACCATATACTGCTTTTGAGGAAATATACAGAATCCTGAAGGTCGGCGGCCGCCATATATTTACAGTACCTTTTTATCAAACCGACTATTTTGATGAAGTCAGGGCTCAATTACATAATGGTGACATTGTTAATAATATGGAACCGATATATCACCTTGACCCACATAGCTCTGCCGGGATTTTAGTATATAACATCTTTTCAATGGAAATGGTTTTGAAGCTGAATAAAATCGGGTTTAGAACAATCGTCCACAAATTATATTCACCCATGTACGGAATATTGGGAAATAATGCCATAATATTCGAGTCTATTAAGTCGGGATAATGGGTTTTATAATGATTACTAAAGCATGCTGTAAATGGAATTCACGTTGATGAACAATCGATACACCATATCTGTGATTATGCCTGCCTATAACCATGAGAAATTCGTGGGTGAGGCGATTGAAAGTGTATTGGGCCAGAGTTCCAAGGATTTAGAATTAATTATCATCAATGACGGTTCGACAGACAGCACTGAAAGGATTGTTCTTGGGTATGATGACCCGAGGATCAAGTATGTTGCGCAGGAAAACCAGGACGCTTTCAATGCGATAAACAACGGAATTTCGCTTGCAACAGGTGAATATATAAGCATTCTGAACTCGGATGACCTGTATCATCCGGACCGATTAGCGCGACTACTTGATGAAGCCAGGTCTACTGAAGCTCGATTTTTGTTTACCGGGATTACAGTGATCGATGAATATTCGAGGCCGGTAGTCGATTCGTCTCATAAATTTGTGACCTGGTATGATGCCCTCCGTAGACTCTATTCACAAAGCTGCTCCATGGAACAATGCTTTTTCAAGGGGAATCTCGCAGTCAGTACATCAAACTTTTTCTTTTCCGTTGAACTCGTTCATAAGATTGGCAATTTTCGGCAATTTAGGTATGCTCACGATTACGATTTCGCTCTGCGGGCTCTGGCGGAATGTGGCGACCAGTTCCGGTTCATCCCTGATAATAGCCTGCTCTGTTATAGAGTCCACGGCGGAAATACAATAAACGAATCAGCTTCTGCTGCTTATCGTGAATTCATGGAAATACTGGTTGAGAATTTCCCGCTGTTTCTTCAGGAAGAGGCTGACCGCTCAAAATTTTCCATCTTGACTGAAAGTGTCTTTTTGCCTCTGATTGAACGTAGTGAATATTTGGAATCGATTCTTGATTCCAGGAGTTGGAAGGCAACAAAACCGCTACGTTTGCTGGGGGATGTTTTATCGAAAAGCAGCAAGATGTTGCCGGACTAAAACTGCTGAGGGGTAAGAGTGTGATATGTTTAGTGCTTGGTGGCAACGGTTTCATCGGCTCCCATCTGGTGGACAGACTCCTTGCTGAAGACCACTCTGTGCGCGTTTTCGACAAGTATCCCGAACGTTATCGCAAGCCTCTTCCGGAAGTGGACTACCGTTTCGGTGATTTCGGCAACAGGGGGTTGCTCGCAGAGGCATTACAGGGCATCGACATTGTGTTCCATCTGATCAGCACCTCTTTGCCGAAAACTTCCAACGACGATCCCGCCTATGATGTTCAGTCCAACGTAATCGAAACTCTTTTTCTGCTGGAAAAGTGCCTGGAATTCGGCATTAAAAAAGTCGTTTATATCTCGTCCGGCGGCACTGTGTATGGTCGTCCTCTGTCTCTGCCGGTTCTCGAGGATGCTCCGCATGAGCCGGAATGCTCCTACGGTATCACCAAGCTGACCATTGAAAAATACCTGGCACTCTACCGCCAACTGCACGGTCTGGAGTATGTGGTGGTCCGTCCATCCAACCCCTATGGCAGCCGCCAGAATCCGCACGGCATCCAGGGGGCCATTCCCGTGTTCCTTGGCAAGGTAGCCAATGGAGAACCAGTCGAAATCTGGGGGGACGGCGAGGTGGTGCGGGATTACCTGTATATCGATGATCTGGTGGACGGTATCTGCCGGGCCGCCTTTACAGCTTCGCCAGAGAGAGTCTTTAACATCGGCAGCGGCGAGGGCGTTTCCTTGAACCGGCTTGTTGCCATCATACGCGAAGTGACCGGGAGGGAAGTGCCGGTCAACTATTCTCCGTCCCGTTCTTTTGACGTGCCTGCCATTTACCTGGATATTTCCAGAGCGCAGAAGCAACTTGGCTGGCAACCTGTCACGCCGCTACGCGAGGGTATCCGGAGCACCTGGGAATTCATCAGCTCGCTGTCCTGATTTCAGCCGGATTTGGAATCCATGAAAATACTGCTTACCACTCATCTGTTCCTGCCGGACTTCTTTGCCGGCACCGAGATTCTTGCCTGTTCTACGGCTAAAGAGCTGCAGCGCCTGGGGCACGACGTCGAGGTGTTGACCGGATTCCCCGGGCGCAAAGATTTGGCTGATGCGGAGAGATTTGATCATTATGAATATGACGGAATTCCGGTAACCCGGTTTCTTCACGCCGATGTGCCGATGGGGCGCGAGCGGGATGTTTTGAAGATGGAGTACGATAACCGGTTCGTGGCGGAGTGGTTCAGGGGGTATCTGGAGCGAGTCCGGCCGGATATTGTCCATTTTTTCCATCTGGCGAGACTCTCTGCCTCGCTCATAGACGTATGCGAAGAGTCGGGAGTGCCAATGGTCCTGACACCGACGGATTTCTGGTTTGTCTGCCCTACCGGTCAATTGCGTCTGCCTGATAATTCGTGTTGCCAGGGTCCGGACCGGTTCAGTGTCAACTGCATTCGTCATCTGGATTTCATTGATAAACCTGATGAAATGACGATTGTCAAGAGAGTACCGGACTGGTTTATTGTTTTTGTTGTGCTGTTGGCTCGCTTAAAGATATTGCCCAGGAGAAGATTCGGTTTTGTTTGCGCCTTGAGTGAACGGGCCGCTTTTCTTATGAAAAGATTGAACAGTGTGGGCAGAGTCATGATCCCTTCCGGAATCATGGAGCAGATACTGTTAAAGAATGGCCTGAACAGGGAATTGACACGCTTTTCCAGCTTTGGCTTGAATTTGGAGTATATCCCGGAAAATCTCTCTCGTCTCCGTGCTTCTGATTTGCGGGTTGGCTTTATCGGCTCACTCTATGAGCATAAGGGGATCAGGGTATTGCTTGAAGCCATGCAGATTCTGCAGGATGAAGAAAAAATTGTCCTGAAAATATATGGTGAAAACAGGGAACAGCCGGATTATGTCAGCCAATTGCAGAAAATGGCTGCCGCTGATCAGCGGATAACATTTTGCGGCACTTTTCCAAACAGCCTGATTGGTGAGGTCCTTGCCGGTATTGATCTGCTGGTTGTACCATCGACATGGTACGAGAATACCCCACTGGTGCTTTATTCGGCTATGGCGGCAGCCTGTCCTGTGATTGCATCAAATATGGGGGGGATGTCCGAGGTTATAAGGGACGGCGAAAACGGTCTGTTGGTTGAGGCGGGAGACTCCCTGGTGCTGGCTGAAGCGCTAAAGCTGCTTGCAAATGACAGAAAATTGCTTGATAAGTTGGCTGCCGGTTGCCAACGGCCCAAGTCAATAGGCGGGTACGTCAGTGAGCTGCTGAAAGTTTATCACGAGCTGTTACCCACTGAGGTGATATGAAGTTAACGGCCTCCATCGTTTACCTGACCAGAAACGGCGGCGAACTTTTCCGCCGGTCGGTGGAGGCGGTTCTTGCCCAGAACGTTGACTTCCCATTTGAAGTCGTTGTCGTCGATTCCGGTTCCACTGACGGTACCCTGGAATACCTGCAAACCCAGCCGGTACGGTTGCACCAGATTCCGGCAGCTGAATTCAATTTTGGCCTGACCCGCGATTATGCCTTTGGACTGGTGGAAGGGGAGTTCATCGTCAGTATCTCTCAGGATGCACTGCCGGCCAACCGGCAGTGGCTGCGGGAAATGCTGGCGCCGTTCGCCTATGATGCGATCGCCGCCGTGCAGGGTATCGACCTGTTACCCGCCGATCGACCGGTTTTCTACTGGGAAGCGGTCGGCATGTTCTACCAGACCCGCGACTGTCGCAAGTGGAACGAGCGTTATCACGGCATTGGTCTTTCCTTTGCCAACTGCGCCCTGCGCCGCAGCGTCTGGCTGGAGAATCAGATCGGCCAGGTGGCAATGAGTGAGGACCGGGTCTTTCAGCAGCGGATAGAGGGTAAGGGGCATCAGTGTTTTATCCAGTGGAAAGCAAACTGTTTTCATTCTCATGACTACCCGACTGTAGCGGTGCTGGCCAAACGTTGCGCCAACGAGGGGCTTGGCTATCGGAACGTAGACGTGTCTTACACTCTGCGTGATCTTCTTTTCGATCTGCTGAGGCCGACTGCCTGGTATCTGTGGCTGAATGGAGTGCTGCGGGGAAGGATCAGGTCGCTGCCGGAACTGCTGTTCCCTCTGGTGCGACCATTGGCTGTTTTTATCGGCAATCGTTTTTGCCGGGAGTATCTCCGTTGAGCCGCATTGAAGGATTCCGGTTATGCTGACTGTTATCGAGAGCCTTGAAGAGCTGCGCCGAGGCACCGAGCCGATTATCTATTTCAGCCGTTACCGGGCCGATCAGGTGGATAACGGCGGCGCTCGTCGCTCTGCCCAACTGCGCCAATTGCTGGCCGGGTACGACGTGGCGGTTGTCTCCTCCCTGACGAAGCAGCCGGCAGCAGCGGAAGGGAATTCGGCACGGAGCGGCAACGCCTTTTTCGATCGGGCAGTGCAACTGCTTGTGCGCTGCCGTACCAGAAAGTTCCGTGAAGAGTTCGGTCGCTGGCTCTTTTTCAGTGATCGCCTGGCAAAACGCTGGGTGAAAGCATTGCAGCTGCGGCAGAAACCACGCCTGCTGCTTGTCGACGACCCGATCTTTTTCCCCTCTCTCATTCGCTACTGCACCGACCAGAAGATCCCGGTCATCGCCCATTGTCATAATATTGAAACCCTCAGCAGGGGGCAGGTGATGCCTCACTGCCAGCAGGAACTGCTTGCTTACGAGCTGGGACTCCTTGCGCAGTGCCGGGCGGCTGTGACTATCTCCTCAGAGGAGGCGTTCCTGTTGTGCAATCTTGGGATGACTGCCGAGTTTCTTCCTTACTATCCACCAGCAGCCATCGAGGAACAGCTGTTGATGGTAAGGATGCAGCGTGCTGAGAGCGATAAACGGGATTTTATCCTTATGGGCAGTGCCGGCAATGCGCCGACACGGGAGGGAATGGTGCAACTGCTGGGTGCCTGGCGGTCTATGGGCGGTTTGTCAGGGGAGCGGCTCCATGTGGTCGGCTACGGTACCGAGATGTTACGCGACGCAGGCGGCATTGCCGGAGTAGAGTTCCGCGGCGCTGTCACCGATCAGGAGTTGGCCGAACTGTTGATTCGGGTGAGGGGCGGGATTGTCTACCAGGAAAGCGGTGCAGGTGCACTGACCCGCATCGGTGAGTATCTCCTGGCCGGAGTACCGGTTCTGGCAAATAGCCATGCTGCCCGCTCGTATCACAATAACACGGGAATCGTAGAGTTCGCCTGTCTGCATGAACTTCGTTCTACGCTGGTTATTTTTCTCTCTACCAAATCTGAAGTTCCACTGCTGAATCAGACGGCACCTGCATTTTTGTGGCGCCTGATCGATGCAGTGTTGAACGGCAATTGACCCGCATTTCCTATGTCCATCATAATCCTATCCCATGAGGTATCGATCTCCCCGCGCTGGCGAAAGGAACCGAAATATGATCAGTGAAGCACAACGGGCTGATACTCAGTATGCCGAGGTGGATAAGAAAGCTGCGAGGGGTGGAGTTAATCGTACGATCATGCGATGTTTTGTTTATTTGGTGATCATTGCATATGTGACGATAAGTCTGTTGCCATTGATTTCAAGTGGTTTTTATTCGGATGATATGATCCAGTCTACGTTAAAGGGTCAATTGGAAATGCAAAACAGTTCAGTGATCAAACACATAATTGATGTGTCCATGCATTGGATAAGAAATAACGGACGATTTTACCCGGTAAGTATGTTTTTTGTATTTTATGCAGCATATTTTTTTCATAACGTTATAGTATACAAAATATTATTGCTTGTGATGGTAATTATAAACATATTTGTCTTCGGGCTGCTTATAGAAAACATAACAAGCAATAAATATATTTCATACTTATCTATGTTATTGATGCCATTAATGTTTCAGTTCAGACTTTATCACGATCCTGTGCTGTCTTTTTATGGATTGATGCAGTTGTTTATGTTGCTAACATTATGTTCGCTATTATTTTACAGCAAATATCTGAAATGTAATGATACAAAATATCTGTTTTTAAGTATTTTATTTTACAATATAGTTTTATATTTATATGAAATAAGTCTGGTACTTATTGTGTTGTATGTAATTATGCTATTAAGCAGTGTGCGTCAAAATAAATCCAGTATAATGATAAAGAAACTCCTGCCCTTCATACTGTCTTTCCTTATTGCTGTATTCATTATTATCCTTGTGAGGTCACTGAAAAACACATCTGCGCCTGGATATTCAGGGATAGAGCTTGGTTTGAACGCAGTAAGTATTGTGAAATCAATGTTGCTTCAGTTGTATGCAACAATACCACTCAGCTATTATATTAGTAATCCATCTCATTTATTTCAACTTACAACTAGTGAATTTGTGAAAAATATCAAGTTGAAAGATGTTGCAGGGTTGATATTGCTGGTTTCGTGTTATATGTATGTATTTAGAAACATGAAGGTCGTATATGATAAATATAACGCGAGGATGATGGCTTATATCGGCATTGTATTAACAATATGTCCGGCTTTTATGATTTCGTTATCTGCAAAATATCAGAAAGAGATTCGTGTTGGAGTTGGATATATACAGGTTTATATACAATATTACGGCGCAGTATTCATTGTTATTGCTCTGATAATGTATGCACAATATAAACTTAATGCCAGGCATAAACAGTATGCCTTGCATGTATTCATGCTGATGGTATTTTCCGGCATATTCATGTTGAATGTTCAAAACAACCGGCTTGTTATAGAACAATCAAATGTCGATATGCACTACAGAAGATCAGCGCTGATAATGTCACTCGATGAAAATATTCTCGGGAACGTCCCGGAAAACTCGGTCATCTTCATCAAGGACGATTACAATTTTGTTCTTTACCCTCAAGTCCAATCTGATATCAGGTCATGGGCGGAGTCCGGATATCCATGGAAAAATGAAGCGCTTGTTTATATGTATGCTAAAAAGAAAATGAATATAGTTACCGAGCTAAATGAACTCAAAAAAATCGCCGCCGGAAGTAATGGAAGTCCTTCCAGGATTGACAATATTTACCTGCTCAATATCAAATCCTACCCGAGCAGTTCCGGGAACAGGGAGGGCTTTGTCATTCTGTCAAAAATTGAAAACCTTGTTCCGGATAATGATGGAATCGTACACTTTCAATCGCAACCTTTGGAGACACGCTTTCCAAAGGAAAAGGGTTGACGCCCACGGTCACTGTCAGATTCCCGGCGCATTTGTGTCACTACCGTTTGAGATACCCCATGGCACGGAATTCAGATGCTTCCTAAAATCTCCATCATAACCCCGTCCTACAATCAGGGGCGCTATATCGAGGCGACGATTCTGAGCGTGCTGGAGCAGGGATATCCGAACCTTGAGCATATTGTCATCGACGGCGGCTCCACTGATGGTACTCTGGATATTTTGGACCGCTATCCCCACTTGACGGTAATCAGCGAACCGGACCGGGGGCAGGCCGATGCTGTGAACAAGGGGCTGCGGCTGGCAAACGGTGATATTATCGGCTGGCTCAATTCGGACGATACCTACTGCCCCGGTGCCCTGGCAGGAGCGGCGGAGACAATTGACCCTGGCAAGGGGGTTTGCATTGCCATGGGGCGCTGTGCCTACATCGATGAGGCCGGTGCGCCGACGGGGACAGAGCATCCGAGCGAGTTTACCGGTCACCGGAGGGTGGTGGAGATCTGGAGGGGGTATACCATTCCGAATCCGGCGGTTTTTTTTCACAGGATCGTCTACGAGGAGTGCGGTGGCTTGGACGAGACCCTCTATTTTGCCCTGGATTATGATCTTTTCTGCCGCTATACAAGGCACTTCGCCATCACTGCCGTAGACCGGCTCTGGGCGACCTACCGGCTGCACCGGTCGGCCAAGACCAGCGAGCAGAGCCAGGGAGAACTTCTTGAAAAATCGCTGGAAGTGAGTCGGCGCTACTGGGGAGAGAATGGCTCTTGTCAGTGGTGGCGCTATCAACTCTCATTCTGGTTTTATGGGGGTGCGCTCGGCATTGCCTCTCTGAAGCGACTGAACAGGGCGGAGCAAGCCTGGCGGGAGAAGCAGCTTCTGCCGTTTCTGCTGCACCTGGTACTGTCGTTCTGCTTCTTCCCGCCGACAGTTGTCCGCTGCCTGCTGTTGCCACGGTTTAAAGGCATGAGCAGATGAATATCCTGATCATCTCCCCATTCTACCCTTGGCCGTTGACCTCCGGCGGTAAAATACGGATATTCAATCTGCTCAAGTATCTGTCGCGGCAGCACCAGGTGACGCTGGCCTGCCTCACGGACGCGCCGGTTGCCGATGCCGGTCCGCTGGCCGCTCTCTGCCGCGAAGTGGTGACAGTGGAACGTCCACCCGCCATGATTCGGGATCTGGCGGCGTTTCTGTCCGGATCTTTGCCCTTTAATGCCCAAAAATATCGGTCGGCCGGTTTCAGGTTAGCTTTGCAACGGCTGCTGGCCGGGCAGACGTTCGATCTGGTCCTGCTGGAATTTTCTTTCCTTTGGAGTTATGCGGATATCCTGCCGCTGGAAAAACTGGTGATTGATGCCCATAACATCGAGGCAGATATTATCCGGCAGCTGCGGCAGGGGTGTTCAGGCCTCTTCAGGAAGACGCTCTACCTCTTGGAAGAGCACAAGATGCGCCGGCTTGAAGAGCGGGCATGGCGCGACTGTCGTCTCTGTTTGGCGGTTTCGGAGCAGGAACGCAAGTTTATTGCGGCTGCGTCCGGTGATCGGGCAAAGGTGACAACCATCCCGAACGGTGTCGATCTGGAACGCTTTACCTTCATGGCCGGGCGCCCTGCCGGTGCCTCTGTACTGCTGCTGGCCGGGCTTGACTATGCGCCGAACCTCGATTCGGTGCGCTTTTTCCTTGGAGAGATTTTCCCTCCCATGCGGCAGCAGCTGACGACCGTTACCGTTGATCTGGTCGGGCGGGAGTTCTGGCGCCTGGATGAAGACCGGAAGCAGACCGGCGTCGCCCGGCATGAGAATGTTCCGGAGGTGTTGCCGTTTTTCCAGCGGGCAGCGCTGCTGGCGGTGCCTCTTCGCCACGGCGCCGGCACGCGGATCAAGATCCTGGAAGCGATGGCTTCCGGATTGCCGGTGGTCGCGACTTCCAAGGGGTGTGAAGGCTTGGAGGTGGAGTCAGGAGAGCATCTTCTGGTGGCCGATACGCCGCAGGCCTTTGCCGCCGCCTGCCTGCAGCTTCTGACCGAACCTGCCCGGGCCGCGGCACTGGCTGTTAATGCCAGGAAGCTGGTTGAGGAGCGTTACAGTTGGTCTCAGTCGGTTGCCGCTCTGGAGGAGGCGTTTCTTTTGAAGGTCGGGGGAGAGAATGAATAATGATTTTGCCGTATTGCTGGAGAAAATTGCCGCGCTTCCTGCCGAGTGGCATACTGCCGGGACGTTCAGCTCACGGGTGCTGCGCCGAATAGTCGAGCTGACGGCCGGGAAGGAAATAAAAGCTTCAGCAGAGACCGGAGCCGGCAAGAGCACCTTGCTGCTATCACATTTGAGTCGGAATCACCTGGTTTTTGCCCTCGACTACGGAGACAGCCTGACAGCTGTGCTCAAGTCACCGCTTTTCCGGAGTACAGCGGTTACCGTTGTTGAAGGGGCTACCCAGGCCACGCTCCGCACCCATGATTTTACCGCCAAATTTGATCTGGTGTTGATCGACGGTCCGCATGGGTATCCTTTCCCGGATATGGAATACTGGTGCTTTTATCCCCATATTGCCGCAGGGGGGTTGCTGATCCTGGACGATATCCATATTCCGACGATCCACAATCTCTTCAAGTTCCTGAAAGAAGAGCAGATGTTCGACTACAGGGGTGTCGTCGGCACGACCGCTTTTTTTGTGCGCAATGAGACGCCCTTGTTTGATCCGTTTGCCGATGGCTGGTGGTTGCAGAACTACAATAAGGCGAGATATCCGGCGACGATTGCCGAAAAACTGAAGAGGCTGGTCCCTGCCGGGATGCAGAAAATACTTGTCAGGCTGCTCAAGCGCAACTGACGGAATGATTGCCCATGCGAATACTATTGATATCTCTCTTTCTCCCCCATCCTAAAGCCCCCCATGCCGGTGGCCGCTACGTTTATGAGCTGCTGAGTCATCTTTCCCGAAAACATGAGGTCGATCTCGTAACCCGTTACGAGTCTGAGGATAAGGAGCTGCTCGATGACCTTCGCCCTCTCTGCAGGTCAGTCTACCCATACCCTTACCGCACGGTTGCCAAGCGCTCCCTGGTTGACAATCTTTCGCTGATCGCCAATTATCTTGCTTTCAGCCGTTTCAGCGACAGGTTCATTGCTGCTGGTGACTATGATCTGGTTCAGGTCGAGTGGGTGGAGGCGGCTATCCTGATCAAACGACGAAACATTCCGATGCTTCTTGATGCCCATGATGTGATGGCAAAACCATTTGCGCGAACAGCGGCAACAAAGAAAGGTTTCGCCGGGATTTTCTCACGCTTCCTTGCTGTCATGGTGAAATCGGTTGAGTTGTCGATTATGCGCCGCTTCGACCGGATCATCACCCTGTCGGATTTTGACCGGAACTACCTCAAAGGGCTGTGGCCTTCGGCTCCGGTCGTATCTGTGCCGATACCCGCCGGCCTCGACATCACGGCGAAGGAATTTGCGCGGCAGCCGGGACGAATCCTTTTTCTCGCCTCCTATAAATACCGGCCGGTCAACGTTGCTGCTGCACTCTGGTTTTACCGGGAGGTATTCCCCCTGGTCAGAAAGAGCGTCCCGGAGGCCTGTTTTGTCATTGCCGGCTATGGGCCGCCGCAGGAATTGACCTCACTGACTGCCGATCCGCAGGTCGAGGTGACCGGTTTTGTGGATGACCTCGATCTGTGCCACAAGCAAGCAGCTGTCTTCGTTGCGCCGATCCTGACCGGTGGGGGGATAATAGTCAAACTGCTTGATGCCCTTGCGGCCGGCACGCCGACAGTCTCGACAACCTTCGGCAATGAAGGGGTTGGTGCCGTTCCGGGGCGCGACCTGCTGGTTGCTGATGCGCCACAGGAGTTTGCTGCGGCAGTGGTGCGGCTGCTGTTTGAGAGCGAATATGCAGACAGAATCGGCAAGAGCGGCCGGAGTTTTGTCCGGGAATATTTTGGCCGGGAGGCTGTCATGGCAAGACTCGATGCCCTGCATGCCGAGCTGGGCTGCGGTGCAACAGCAAAACAGCCAGGCATTCATGATGCTCCGAAGGTGAGGAAGACCGAGAGTTAATATGATAAAGCCGCAAGTCTCCATAATCATCGTCAACTGGAACGGCAGCAGACATCTGCCGACCTGTCTTGAGTCGCTGCAGCGGCAGACCTATCGCGATTTTGAAACGATTCTGGTTGATAACGGCTCTGTAGACGGCTCAGTGGAGCTCCTGCAGAACAGCTACCCGTGGGTCAAGGTCATCAGGCT
>JBGQLM010000106.1:0-14328 GCA_041500085.1 Geobacteraceae bacterium | reverse complement strand
CTGGTCTTGACGATCACATAGTCGTTGGACAGTTCGCCGAAGTAGATCTCCGGTCTGGAAACCTTGATGTCGGCCAGGCTGACCGGCGGAATATCCTTGACGAAAAACTCCGGCAGACCCTCCTTGCTGATCCGGCTGACCGGGCCGAAGGTGATGCCGTTGCCGTGGGTGAAGATGAGGCGCTCGTTGATCCAGTTCTTACTCGGGAGGTCCGCGTAGGAGAGTTCGCGCGGAGACAGCATGACCTGGGTATACCGGCCGTTCACCAGATAGCGGTCGTTATCCACATCGAAAAACTTGTAGTAGGTCCTGATCTGCTGCAGCTGACTGTACGTCTTGAGCAGCGGCTCATGATCCCAGAGCCGGATGTTCTTGATGGTGGCGTCGTTGTTGGCGATATCCGCAGCAGAAAGCTTCGCATCAACATCGAAGGGGACGGTTTCGATCTTGTCCAGATCGTAGCCGTAACGGGTGAACCTGATATTGTTGTCGATGTAGGGTGTCTCCAGGGCCAGCTCGTTGGGGGCGACCTTGAATTTCTGCAGCAGCCCCGGATAGATCCGGATGCCGACCAGATAGAGAGCCACCACGATGACGGGCGGCAGCAGCGCCAGGCGCCAGGCGCCTTTCCATATTCCGACTGCAAGCATCGCCCCCGCAAGAGGCGTCACGAAAGTCAGAACCCGGTAGGTAAGCAGCCGGGAGTTTACATCCACATAGCCTGCCCCTGAAAAGGCGTTGTTGCCGGAAAGCAGCAGGCTGAAGCTGTCCAGATAGAAGCCTGCTGTAATCACACAGGCAAAGATCCCGACCAGAACCGCCAGATGCCGCCGAACCTTTTCATCAATCGTCGCACCACGATCAGTCAGAATGATGCCGCCACGGACAAAATAGACGGCTCCGGTCACGACAGCAGTTGTCAACACCATGAAGCTCTCAAATGATTGCAGAATCTCCATGAAAGGGAGGGAGAACAGGTAGAAGCCCAGATCCTTGCCGATAACCGGATCTACCGTTCCCACAGCCGACTTGTGGGCGAAAAGCAGCAGATCGTTCCATTGCATGGCGCCCCAGTTGGCGGCAAAGAGTGCCAGAACGAGACAGATAATCGTACTTGCCGGTTTAACAAGGCGATTTGCGTCATTCCTGTTTATCCGGAAGTTGCCGCCTCCCACGAAGAGAATGCCTGACAGCGGCAGTTTTGCCCTGTTGGCATAATAAAGATTTGCCTGCACAAAAACAAACAGCAGCCCGCCGAAAAACAGCCCGGAGCCGGTCTTGGCATACAGGGTAGTAGTAAAGACCGTTGAAAAACCGGTTTCTACGAAAAAAAGCCAGTCGCTATAGAAGTTGACCAGGTTCGAAATGAACGGGAAAATCACAGCCAACAGTATCAGGACGAGAATAAGTCTGTTTTTAAGCATGTTGAGCTCCCTATTCCATCTTTTCCGGCAGAGCCGGGTTGTCACCTTGCGGCGGATTCCTTCTACAGACTCTTAAGCTTCCAGAGGGCGATGACGCCGAAGACCAGAAACGTGAAGCCGGCGCCGCGGTGGATCCAGCAGAGGGGGATGTAGCGGATCAACTGCTTGCCCGCAAATATTCCCAGCAGCGATACCGACCACAACGCGAGCGTGGATGATGCAAAGACGATACTCAGTCCTGCCAGACTGTCGGAGTGCTGGGCCGCCTGGCTGGCGGTCACCAACTGGGTCTTGTCCCCCAGTTCGGCCATGAAAATCATGATAAAAGCGGTGCGGGCTGCAGTGGCTGCTGTCCGTGGCGGGCCATGCTCGTCATCTTCACTGTCACAAGCATGTCGCAGGGTGCTGTAGCCGAAATAGAGAAACAGCAATGCCGATACGAGAGTCACCCAGAAGATCGGCAAAAGCAGGAAGAGTACCTTGCCGACTAAAACCGCGGCCAGGTTCAGCACCAAGAAGGCTGCCGCTATTCCCACAAAAATCCGCTGCCACGGATAGCGTAGCGCCAGTGCCATGGCGGTCAACTGGGTTTTGTCACCCAGTTCCGCCAGGAAGATCAAGCCGAAGGTGCTAAAAAAGATGGTTTTTTCCATGTCGATTCTGTCCCTATGATTTTTTATGAAAGAAGCCTGGGATCTTTGTAATGTCTCAGTAGTTCTTTTGCTGCTTAGTCTGCTGTTTCAACTTTCGGGGAAATTCTCCATATATGGTTGATGCAGTTTGACCGGCGAGCCATGCCTGAGTCTAAGGTTGAGCATCTCTACCAGCACCGAGAAGGCCATGGCGAAATAGATGTAGCCCTTGGGGATATGCATGTCGAAACCATCGCCGATTAGTGCCACTCCAATCAGGAGCAGAAAGCTCAGCGCCAGCATCTTGATGGTCGGGTGCTTTTCGACAAAGGCGCTGATCTTTCCTGAGAAGAGCATCATGAACCCGACGGCAATGGCGACCGCAGCAACCATTATGGCAAGCTGGCTGGCCATTCCCAGGGCGGTAATGATCGAATCAAGGGAAAAGACGATGTCCAGCAGGAGGATCTGAACAATTACGGTACCAAAGGACTTTCCTATATTAGCGGACGATACCACTTCTTCTCCTTCCAGCTTTTCGTGGATCTCCATGGTGCTCTTCCAGATCAGAAAAAGCCCGCCGGAGATGAGGATCAGGTCGCGGCCGGAAATCTCGTTGCCCAGCACGGTAAACAGCGGTGATGTAAGTCCCATCAGCCAGGTCAGCGAGAACAGCAGCGCGATGCGGATGAACATCGCCAATCCGAGGCCGACCAGCCTGGCTTTCTCCTGAAGGTGGGGGGGGAGTTTGCTGGCCTGAATGGAGATAAATATAATGTTATCAATTCCGAGGACGATTTCCAGTGCACTCAGGGTTACAAGTGCCATCCAGACCTGTGGATCTGTCAACCATGCCATGTTTGAAACCTCCAATTATTGATTCAAGTAATAAAAAAGACCTTTACCCACGGCGAGTTACGCTTTGGATAAAGGTCTTGCTTGCGATAAATATCGTTCCCGGCCCGAGCCTTTCGACTGTGTTGACGGACGTGGGATCAGCCTTGTCTCCAGCTGATAGCTACTCCCCTTCATGGTTTGATACATTAGATGGTCTCCTCCTTTTCTGTCAAGATGTTTATCATTTCGATCCCACACCTATGCACCTATAAATTCATTGACAGTAGTTCATTTTGAGTGGTATGTAGTCTGTAACTACAGATAATTATGTGCTTTTGTGTTGTTTGCGGATGGGATAGGTGAGAGATTGCCGCCAGCTGGCATATACTATTCACTTTATAGTTTTACTACCGAAGTCGTTTTCGAATTGTTTCGATCTAATCAGGCGCATGGAGGGTGATATGAAAAGGTTTTTGATAGGACTGTTTGTTCTGGGCACACTCAGCAGTGCTGCTTTTGCTGAAGAGAAACCACGGATCGGCGTTATCCGCTTTACCAACAACACGCATGCCTCCTGGTGGCATGGCGGAACCGGGAGTGAGCTGCAGGACATGCTGATTGCCGAGCTTGCCTCAACAGAGGCCTTTTCGATTCTTGAGCGCAAGGAACTTGACAAGGTAATCGGCGAACTGAAGCTTGGGGAGTCTGGACTTGTTGATGAGCGGACCAAGGGTGCGCTCGGGAAGCTCAAGGGAGCAAAGTATCTGATTGCCGGGACGGTATCGTCTTTTGAAGAGAATACCAGCGGCAGTGATGCCGGTATCAGTTTTATGGGGGTCAGTGTTGGCGGCAAGAAGGTGACTGCCTATCTTGCAGTAGACGTGAAGCTGATCGATGTTGAAACCGGAGAGATTGTTGAGTCGAAAACGATCGAGGCAAACTCTACGGGGGGTGGGCTCAGGGTTAGCGGTTCAGTTCTCGGGATGTCCGGTGGGCTCGGCAAAGAGGAAAAAACACCTGCCGGCAAAGCAATCCGCGCCTGTGTTGTCCATGTTGCCGACTACCTGGAGTGCCGCCTTACCAAGGATGCTGATGATTCGTGTCGCAAGGAGTACGCCCAGAAAGAGAAAAAACGTCGGGAAAAGACCCGTAAGGCCATTGATCTGGATGAATGACCATATATAAGGAAAATCGATAGTGTAAACTGATGTCGGAATTTTCATCGATACGCCCCATCGCTTGTAAAAGTGGTGGGGCGTTTTTGCGTTCGGATTACATTTTTTTTACAACTGAGTTGCGCAATCTGAATTGTAGGTTAAAATGTTCTTAAGTTAATTAAATATTAAATTAAGCTAATTAAGTAATAGCACTGCGTATCAGAGGGTTTTATGAAAGAGGTCGACCATAAAAAAGAGTGTAATGATCCGAAGTTCGTACGTTTTTCCGGCGCTTTTACCTTTGCCGCTGCCGAAGAAATCCTGCATACGCTGCGGGCAGCCATTTCAGATAGCGCCCGACTTTGCCTCGATCTGTCTGCTGTAAGCGAGATAGATCTGGCGGGATTGCAGCTGATATGTGCTGCTCACCGGAGTGCTCATGAAGTTGGTGCCAGTTTGGAAATCTCAACGCCGCTTCCCGATCATATTGTTACCTTGATACACCAATCGGGTTTTCCGCGCCAGAGTTCCTGTCTGCCTGACTGCAACAGCTTCTGTATGTGGAATGCGCCTGCTGATGCTAATCAGGAGTCACTTTATGAATGATCTGCCAACTGCTGTCTTTAAAGAGGAGATGGCAGAGCTGCTTGCTGTGCTGGAAGCGTCACTTCTTGAAATGGAAAGTATGCCCAATGATGGTGAACTGATTGCCAAGGTGTTCAGGGCTCTTCACACCATCAAGGGATCAAGTGCGATGTTCGGTCTGGAAGCGCTGTCATCTTTTACTCATGAGGTAGAAAGCGTATTCGACCTTGTAAGAAGTGGAGTTGTTCAAGTAGACCGCAGTCTGATCAATCTGCTGCTGGCCAGTAAGGATCACATCAGCTGCCTTTATGAATCTGCAGAGGGCCCGGGTAAAGCTGAGTTTGATGCAGGCGACCGTCTGATTGCTGCAATGAAAGGATATATCCCTTTACCTGATCGGGCGAGCTCACAGAATAAGGTCTCCACTGTCAGCATCTACGGCTACTTACCTGTCCTTACCGACTACGAAACGAGTCGGCTCAGGGCGAACCTGCATGACGGCAAAGTATTCTACTGTTTTAAAATAGAGTGCACGCTCGAAACGATGGATAAAGAGTTCGCAAAAATGTCCAGCCGGATAAAGAGCTGCGGAGAGCTTATTTCCACCATCCCTAACTTCAGCGATCCCCGTGAAGGATCTATCTGTTTCACCGCTATTTTTGCCAGCATACTTACATTGAAGGATCTTGAAACAGACCTGGGAAGCATGCCCGTTCAAATAGACATGTCACCAATGACTCCAGATGAACAACAATCCTCATCAGAAAATACAGCAACATTCAGAATTCGTTTTCGACCGTCACCGGATTTCCTGCGAAAAGGGTATGACCCGCTCGGACTGCTTGAAGAGCTGCGAGAACTTGGCATATGCCATCTTGTTGCCCAAACGAGCAAAATTCCTGCTCTTGATTCGATAGACCCCACAACCTGCTACACATCCTGGGATGTCGTGCTCACTACAAGCGCAAGCGTGTCGTCGATCCGGGACGCATTCATTTTTGTTGAACAGGACGGAGAGCTTACGATTGAGAAGATTGACGACAGCATTGGTTCTTGCGGGATCGAAGAAAACAAGCGACTAGGCGAAATTCTGGTGGAACGTGGTGACATTTCTTCAGATGATCTGAAGCGGATCCTGGCAAACCAGAAACGTATCGGAGAGTTGCTGGTCGAATCAACGCTTCTTCCGCAGGAAATTGTGCAATCGGCCCTCGTTGAGCAACAACACCTGAAAGAGCGCCGTCAGGAGCGCCATAATGAAGAAACCTCGTCAATCCGGGTTACCACTGAAAAACTCGACAGCATGGTCAATCTGGTCGGAGAGCTGATTATCGCACAGGATCGACTCAGCCAGGCTGCCAAAAGTAGAGGCGATGCTCTGTTGATAACTCTTAGTGAGGAGATTGAACGCCTGTCAATGGCGTTACGTGACGATGCCTTGAATATCAGGATGATTCCGATCGGCTCGAATTTCGGTCGATTCCGAAGGCTTGTCCGGGACTTGTCCAATGAACTGGGAAAAGATGTCGAAATCGATATTGCCGGATCTGATACAGAGCTCGACAAGACGATCATTGACAAACTGAATGACCCGTTGGTCCATCTTATAAGAAACGCCGTAGATCACGGCATTGAGATGCCGGAGCAGAGGGTTGCTGCGGGCAAGCCCCGTAAGGGAAGTATCAGGCTTGAAGCGGTACATTCGGGTGACAGTGTTCTGCTGACTATCAGGGATGACGGCATCGGCCTGGACCGTAATGCCATCCTGGCAAAGGCAGTTGACAAGGGTATTCTTCCGCCCGGTTTAGAGGTATCCGACAAAGAGCTCTTCTCCTGTATTTTTCTTCCGGGGTTCTCGACAGCTAGAACCGTCACTGGTGTATCCGGACGAGGCGTTGGCATGGATGTCGTTAAGAAGGCGATAGATGGCATGCGGGGAGATATCGAACTGCACAGTATTTCCGGGACCGGAACTTATATAACCATCCGTCTCCCGCTGACATTGGCAATAATAGAATCTCTTCTGGTGCAGATCGGCAGCAGCAAATTCGTAATACCGCTTTCCCTGGTTGAGGAGTGCGTTGAAATGAATGTCGGTAAATCAGGCAGTCATGTGCGCCGTCTTACCCCGGTACGCGGCCAGCTTATACCTTACATCCCCCTGAGGGAGCGCTTCCTGATTGCAGGAGACCCGCCTCCCCTGGGACAGATGATAGTAACCCAGTTTGACGGTACCCGTATAGGCTTTATCGTCGATAAGGTGATAGGTGAACACCAGACTGTAATCAAGCCCTTAGGGCGTCTGTACCGACAATTTGACGGATTCTCCGGAGCGACGATTCTGGGTGACGGCAATGTTGCTCTTATTCTCGATATACCGAGAATGGTCCGGCAGATTGAACGGGAAGAGGCTTCACTGATATTACATTGAGTTTGAGCAAATGGAGTTCCAGGGAGGTAGCCAATGCAAAAAAGAAGCATAAAGATTGCAACCAAACAGATGCTGCTCAACATTGCCGTAGTTGCCACAGCAGTGGTAACAGTAACAACTCTCTGTCTTGTCGAATTTCATAACGAACTTGCGAGAGTGGCAAGCGTCTCGCAGGAGACCCGTATCAAGACCTTCTGGGAGCTGCTTTCGCAGAAAGGAAAAGAGTTCAGATTGTCTGACGACAAACTGATGGCAGGCAACTACGTCATCAATAACAATTTCGAGCTTCCTGACCGTTTGAGCGAGCTGACAGGCGGCACTGCAACCGTGTTCATGAAAGATGTAAGGGTCTCTACCAACGTCATGAAAAGTGACGGCTCAAGGGCTGTGGGGACAAAGCTGCAAGGACCTGCCTTTGACGCTGTTTTCAAGGAAGGGCATTCATATCGGGGCGAAGCTCCAATCCTTGGTGAACTTTACTTTACCGCCTATGATCCGATTCGTAATTCGCAAGGGGAAATCATAGGAGTACTCTATGTCGGTATCAAAAAGGCGGAATTTTTTGCTTCCTACAATAAACTCAAGACAGGGATTATTACTGTTTCGGTCATTATGCTCATCATGAGCAGCCTGACAGTTCTCTGGTCGGTAAGGAGACATTTGAGGCCGCTACTGGGAGCAGTCAATGTGACAGAGATGGTTGCCGGCGGGAATTTAAATGTCGAGATTGAAAGCAGCCGGGAAGAGGAGACAAATCAACTTCTGACAGCACTGCAAAAGATGATCTCCCAATTAAAAGACGTGGTGTCGTTTGTAAAGAGTGCTGCCGACACAGTGGCCGACGGAAGCCGCGAATTATCCATCAGTTCCGAGGCGCTCTCCCAGGGGGCTTCCGAGCAGGCTGCCGCTGCAGAAGAAGCCTCTGCATCCATGGAACAGATGTCGGCAAATATTCGCCAGAATGCCGATAATGCCCGTCAGACTGAAAAGATAGCTCTGCAGGTGGCTGAAGAAGCCAAAAAAGGTGGGAAAGCGGTAACTGCAACAATGAATGCGATGAAGGAAATAGCTGAAAAAACACTGATAATTGAAGAGATTGCCAGGCAAACCAATCTGCTTGCTCTGAACGCTGCAATTGAAGCAGCCCGTGCCGGAGAGCACGGCAGAGGATTTGCCGTTGTTGCCTCGGAAGTGCGTCGACTGGCTGAGCGGAGCCAGCAGGCAGCTGCTGAAATATGCTCGCTTTCATCATCCAGTGTTGAAGTAGCCGAGAAAGCCGGCGAATTGCTTATGAACATAGTCCCTGATGTCCAGCATACAGCAGAGCTGGTCCAGGAGATCAGTGCTGCCTGCCGGGAACAGGATACCGGCGTAGAGCAGATAAACCGTGCTATTCAGCAGCTTGATCAGGTGATCCAGCAGAATGCATCTTCGTCTGAAGAGATGGCTTCAACTGCCGAGCAGCTTACCGTTCAGGCCGAACAGCTGCAAAAATCGATTTCATTCTTTTCGGTTGGTGAACTCAAACCCGAACTCTCCGTTCGGCCACTTGTCGCCATACACGGAGTCAGTGGCCATAAGATCGCATCTAATATCCATCCGATTCACCATGCGAGCGCCAACGGGTATCATCACGCTTTTGCCAAACCGCAGAAGACGGCCGTGGGCAGCGGTGTAGTCCTTGACATGGGGAAACGGGGAGATCAGCTGGACGAGGAATTCGAAAAATTCTAGGAGCATTTTATGGAATCCGACATCCAATCTGTAACAGGACAGTACCTGACCTTCAGGCTTGACGGAGAGCTCTTCGCTGCTGACGTGGTAAAGGTGCGCGAAGTGCTGGAACCGGTTGCCATCACCCACGTCCCGCAGACACCCGAGTATCTTCTCGGAGTAATAAATCTGAGAGGAAACGTGGTGCCGGTAATAGATCTTCGCAACCGTTTCGGTATGCCTGCGCAGGAGCTTACCAAGCATTCATGTATTATTGTTGTCGAGATAGATATTGAAAGCGAACTTCTGGTGATCGGCCTTCTGGCAGACAATGTCCAGGAGGTGGTCAATATTGAACTGGACAGGATAGGGAGCTCGCCGAGGCTTGGCACCAGACTTCATACCGATTATCTTGCCGGCGTTACCCAGCTCGGTAATGAGTTTGTTCTGCTGCTTAACCTTGATCAGGTGCTGATAGGAGAAGAAAGTTTTCTCCTGCCGGATACCATATCCCCTTGAAGCTGTATGCTGATTCTGCGGGATTTTTAAAATGAAGATATCCTCCGAGGGCAGGCAACTTAGAGATGAAGAAGTGCCTTATCTGGACAGTGCAGATTTTCGGCTTCTTAGCAGGTTCATCCATAACGAGTATGGTCTGAATGTAACTGAAACCAAAAAAGGAATGATAGAGGCCAGACTCAGGAAACGGTTGCGTAAACTGGGGGTTTCCTCGTTCAACAGCTACTGCACCTATCTCTTCAGTCCACAGGGGATTCGTGATGAACTGGACTGTTTTCTGGATGAAATCACAACCAATAAGACCGAATTCTTCCGCCAGCCTGATCAATTCGAATATCTGGGCAATTACGTTATCCCGTTACTTTATGGCTCCATGACCGGATTCGAGCGTCCCGTCCGGGTATGGAGTGCTGCTTGTGCCAGCGGGGAAGAACCCTACTCCATTGCCATGGTATTCAGAGAGTTGTCCGAGCGTTTTCAGGGGCTGAAATGCTTGATTACCGGTTCAGACCTGTCAACTGCAGTTCTGGAGAAAGCAAGAGTCGGTGTTTATACTGAAGATGAAGCAAAGCCGGTACCCCAGGCAATGCTGAAGCGCAATTTTCTCAGGTCCCGTGACCACAGTCAAAAACTATTACGGATAGTTCCCGAACTGCGATCCATGGTCCAATTGCTTAGGCTCAATCTGGTTGCAAGCGATTATGGATTTAATCATCTGTTTGACATCATATTCTGCAGGAATGTCGTAATTTATTTTGATCGTCCGACACAGGAAAAGCTCCTGCAGCGACTATGCGAAAATCTTGTTCATGGCGGCTGGCTCTTTACCGGAAATGCAGAGACTATTAGCGGTATGGATTTGCCGCTGGTCCCGAAGGCGCCGGGTATATACAGGAAGCAATTGAATGATGATAAATACTGAATTGGCAGGAAATTATCTGAAACCCGGCTCACTATTTTTCTGTAAAACCCCTACCCAGGTGACTACCCTGCTTGGTTCATGTGTTTCCATTACCATGTTCAACAGACGTCTAGGGCTTGGCGCCATCAATCACGGTCTCTTGCCGGAGTGCGGGATCCAGGATTGTCCCGGCACCTGTAACGAGGGTTACAGATATGTTGCCTGCTCTACACGCAGGATGCTGCAGTGGTTTACCATTCAGGGAGTGCAACCGGTTGAGTTGGAAATAAAGCTGTTCGGTGGTGCAGACGTTATGTCGCGTTCCAATGGTAGTTCCCCTGGGATTGGCTGCCAGAACATTACGGAAGCCCTTGATGTTCTCGGAGCTAACGGCCTTAACCCTTTGGTCCGGGATGTCGGGGGGGTCCTGGGACGCAAGATTATCTTCAATACTCTTACCGGAGAAGTTCTTCTGAAAAGACTTAAAGGTACTTTTACAGAGTGGATTTCTTCGCCGGAGAGAAGGATTTTGCCAATATCATACCATGAAAAAAACCGGTAATTTCATAAGCCACCCGATCAGGGTTCTGGTTGTCGATGACTCGGCGACGGCACGCGAAACCCTGGTGGGCATACTCAAAAGTGACCCTGACATCGAGATCATGGGAACCGCAGCAGATCCATACGCTGCTGCACGGCGGATCAGTGAGGAAGTTCCGCACGTTATTATCCTCGATATAGAAATGCCGCAGATGGATGGTATTACCTTCCTGAAAAAAATCATGCACCAGCATCCGATACCGGTAGTCATATGCTCCAGCCTGACGCAAGAAGGAAGCGAGCTGGCGCTCATGGCGCTGGATTGCGGTGCCGTAGACGTGATTAATAAACCTCTCGTCGGCAGCCGCAGTTTTCTTGAGGAGTCCGGCATCAGAATTTGCGATGCGATCAAAGCGGCTGCATTAACCCGGCCGCTTCGTCAGCAATCGGTCCGGAGGGATCTGCGCAAGCTTACTGCAGATGTCATCCTCCCCAAACCTGTTCATGGGAGAAATCTGCCTTCTACTGAACGTGTGATTGCGGTTGGTGCTTCCACTGGTGGAACCGAAGCCATTCAGCTCCTGCTTGAATCTCTTCCGGGAAATTGCCCGGGAATTGTTATAGTGCAGCATATGCCCGCTGCTTTTACCGGTGCATTTGCAAAAAGGCTCGACAGTTTGTCGTCTTTACAGGTCAAAGAGGCTGTCAACTATGATGCCTTGTTGCCGGGAACTGCCTTGATTGCTCCTGGAGATCAACATATGATACTGCGTCGCAATGGTCTGCGTTATTATGTTGAAATTAAGAAGGGGCCGCTGGTCTGTCGACACCGGCCATCAGTGGATGTTCTCTTCCGTTCCGTGGCTCAGGCAGCAGGATGTAACGCAATCGGGGTGATCATGACCGGCATGGGAGATGATGGGGCTCTCGGAATGAAAGAGATGCATGATGGCGGCGGTTGGACCATTGCCCAGGATGAATCGACGTCTGTAGTATTCGGCATGCCCCGTGAAGCGGTTCTTAAAGGAGGAGTCAAGGTGGTCGCGCCTCTTTCGACCATCTCGCATGAACTTCTCAAAGCATGCTCATAAAAAGACAGATTGTTTTAATCCCGGAATAAATTTCAGGACTGTTTCTTGCGCAGGATTCGCTTGTCGCCCACCCTGAGTGTTACTTTCCGCGCATCGAAATACTCCAGAACCGGGATCATGAACTTGCGTGACAGGCCGGTCAGTTCCCGGAATTCGCCGGGAGCGATCTCTCCCTTCTCCCTCAGGTAGCTGGTCAGTAATTCCTCAATTTTCCCCAGCGGCTCCGGCCGGTAGAATATGTCGCTCTTTATCTTCACTGCTCGCCCTTCTCCTGTCAGCAGCGCAAGGTGCTCCAACGCCAGCTTTTCGGGGATCTGAAGTGCACTGCAGATATCTTTCAGAAAGGGAGGTTCACTCCCCCCCTTGTCGAGCTCCATCTCTATCCGCAGGTGGATATCCGCCTGAGCCGTCTCTGTGCCTGCCTTCCGGCCGGCAAGCCTCACCTGCTCCCGTTCTGCAATCATCCGCCCTGCTTTTTCCAGGGCGGCAAGACATGGGGTGAAGAACCGCTGGTCACTCCGTCCCGGTATTCTGGTTTTCAACTCTTCCTTGCCAATCCCTTCCTTGAGCGGATTATGCAAAAAGTAGCTGTGCATTTCGTCCAGCAGCAACTTGCAGAGAGCAGAGAATGAATCGCGGCCAAGATACTTTTTCGGATCGCGTATCACCTGGATTATGTCGCCGGTCGACAGTAGCCCGGCCAGCGCAGTTTCCATACGCCTTGAGGGTATTCCGCTTCTGGCAGCGATCTCGTCATGGGAGATCCCCGAGAGTAGACTCCCGGAGACCATCCCGGCGATGACCCCTGTATCTGCACCGATCGACAGGTTTTCCAGGAGTTCCAGCGCCTCTCTGGAACGCCGCCTTCGGCCCGGAGGAGAGGGGTCGAGTATCCTGCCGCCGGCAACGGTAGCAGAAGGGGAGGAAGCACGGAGCACGAACGGGTCCCCGTTCAGCAGCAGAACGGGATGGGCGAGGCGGAGCTGGGCGTAATCGCTCTCGCCGGGCTCAAGGCACTCTCTGTCAAACAGGATCACCTTGGCAGGAACATCATAGGTGCCCGAATGAAGCCGAAGCCCGGCTCGGTGCTTGAGGCTGCGTGGAGCCGATTTGAGGTGATTCAGGAAAACATCAACGATCTGAGTTGTATGATAGACCCCCTTGGGGACGACGACGTCACCACGCCTGACCTCGTAATGATCGACCCCCTGAAGGTTAAGGGCCAGCCTTGAACCGGCCTCACCCGTTTCGACCTTCTCGCCATGGGCCTGAATGCCTCGGATTCTGCAAGGCAGGGCAGACGGCAGGATCTCCGCCTCGCTTCCCACAGCGAGCGTGCCGGAGTGGAGCGTGCCGGTCACCACCGTGCCGAAGCCCGCCAGGGTGAAAACCCTGTCTATTGGTAGGCGAAAAGGGCCCTCGCTCCGCTTTTGTTCCAGATCCAGGGCGATCAGACCGAGTTCGTTCCTGAGCCGGTCGATACCGCTCCCGGTGCGAGAGGACACGGGTATGACAGCGGCTCCGTCGAGGAAGCTCCCTGTCAGGAAGTCACACACTTCCTCGACGACAAGATCCAGCCAGTCCGGGTCCACCAGATCGCTCTTGGTCAGGGCCACCAGCCCCCTTTTTACGCCGAGCAGCTGGCAGATATCAAGATGCTCGCGGGTCTGGGGCATCACCCCCTCGTCTGCAGCTATCACCAGCATCACCAGGTCCATCCCCCCCACGCCTGCAACCATCGTTCGCACGAAACGCTCGTGACCCGGCACATCGACGATGCCGAAATGGATTCCGCCGGGGAGATCTAGACCGGCAAAGCCGAGTTCGATAGTGATGCCGCGCGCCTTCTCTTCAGGCAGTCGATCGGTGTCGATACCGGTCAACGCTTTGACGAGGGAGGTCTTGCCGTGGTCTATATGGCCTGCAGTGCCGAGTATGAGGTTTTTCATGGAAGTCGCCGATAGACACGTATTTGATGAGGTTTACTGGCGGAGCACATGGGAGTCGAACCCCCCAGGGAGATTTCTAGTCCCCCCACCGGTTTTGAAGAACGTACCTGCTCTCCACTTTGTAGTATGAACAGGTAGTTATACTGCACATGCTTGCGCCAATTATTCTTTATCTATGAATATCTGCATCAAATATGTAGCAAGAAATCTACTCTTCTACAAGGGCTATTTCTGGAACAGTTGCAGCATGAGCCAGCTTTGAGCTTCTTGACAGGTACGAAGTCTGATGGTTGGTTTTATCTGGTTCATGTTTGCCTTCTTTAAACGCGAAAGGGACATTGCCTTTTAGGTCGTTGTCCCTTCTGCGCCTTATGTAGTGGTATAATAACTATAGGGTGATGATATGAAACTGCTCAGAACTAAGATATGGAGCTGGTGGGATGTTTGGTTGTTGAAGTGGTGTGCTTTCCTGTTCGGTATTGCTGCGGGTGCTTACTTCCATACATGTCTCATGCAATACGTCTGGATTATACTCATTGTAGCTGTTCT
>JBGQLM010000105.1:0-14732 GCA_041500085.1 Geobacteraceae bacterium | reverse complement strand
TGGAAGGGGTTGGTCACCTGTACCCAGACGACTTTGATATCCCCGCGATCCAGTGCACGGAACATCTCGGTGGCGTTGTATGTCGGTTTATCCGGAATTTTCTTAGGGTCTACGCCCCAGATTTCAGCCGCTTTTGCACGATGTTCAGGGTTGGTGACCACCATGTCGGCGGGCAGCCGGTGGGTGAATGTCCCCACTTCACGGGTCGTTCCACAGGCAGATGGCTGTCCGGTCAACGACATCGGGTTTTCTCCCGGCTTGCATATCTTGCCGGTCAGCAGGTGCACGTTGTAGACAAGGTTGTTCGCCCATGTACCGCGGACATGCTGATTGAATCCCATTGTCCAGAGTGAATTGACTTTACGCTCCTTATCAGCATACAGCTTTGCTACTTCTTCGATCGTCTTTACCGGCACACCGGAAAGCCTGGACACATACTCAGGGGTATACGTTTTCAGAAACTCCTTGTACTCCTCGAAAGTGATCGGTTTGGGATCGTCGGCAAACTTGAACTTGTCCTCAAGACCGTATCCGATATTTGTCTTCCCTTTCTTGAACACGGCATGTTTTTTAATAAAGTTTTCATCATACAGTTTATCACGGACAATGATGTGGGCTATGCCGTTGAGCAAGGCAAGATCGGTCTGCGGCGTGAATTTTATATACTGATCAGCCATCTGTGAGGTGCGTGTGTGACGGGTCCCGAAGTCGATTATCTTTACGTTTGGATTTTTCAACCGGTTGTCGATCAGACGAGAGAAAAGTACCGGATGGCACTCTGCCATGTTTGCACCCCAGAGGAAATAGGTATCGCCAAGATCCAGGTCGTCATAACACCCCATAGGTTCGTCCGATGCAAAGGTTGTCATGAACCCGGTCACCGCCGATGCCATGCAGAGTCGGGCATTTGGCTCGATGTTGTTCGTCCCGATCCCTCCCTTAAAGAGCTTGGCAGCGGCATACCCCTCAAATACTGTCCACTGTCCGGAACCGTAGATAGCAACAGAGTCCGGACCGTTCTTGGCTATCGACTCCTTGAATTTTGCCGCGATCAAGTCCAAAGCCTCATCCCACGTAGCTTCAACCATCGTGTCACCTCTCCGGATCAGAGGCGTGGTAAGACGATCCTTACCGTTGAGAACTTTGGAAAGGAAATATCCCTTGATGCAGTTCAGCCCTTTGTTTACCGGCGCCTTCGGGTCTCCCTTGGTGGCGACAATCTTCCCGTCCTTCACCCCCACAAGCACCCCGCACCCGGTTCCACAGAACCGGCATGGCGCCTTGCCCCATTTAAGGTCACCCGTATCCGGCGCGGCCTCAGCAGTTTCGACAAACTTGCCACCGGTCGCTGCCGCCAGAGCTGCGGCTGCCGCAGTTGTCTTGATGAAATCACGTCTGCTTAAATCCATATGAGCTCCTTTTCAATCAAATTTGGAGTTCCTGCAGGTCTTCAAAATGGTGATAGGCCAGCCTGACATCGAATACTCCGTCTGTCAGCATGATCTCCTTAAAGAGAGAGACTTCGGCGTCTACCGTTTCCGTCTCCAGAACCGCTATAAGACAGCCGGTTTC
The DNA here is from genome assembly GCA_041500085.1 of Geobacteraceae bacterium. GTDB lineage: Bacteria > Desulfobacterota > Desulfuromonadia > Geobacterales > DSM-12255 > VEOV01. The sequence goes on along the minus strand of JBGQLM010000105.1, from coordinate 13,160 downwards.
CAGCCTGTGATGGATTTCAATCTGCGGCAGGCCCTTAAGCCGAGATTCTACAATAGCTGTTTCGCCGGGCCTGCAACTTATGACAATACTTGAAATAGGCATCTTTCTCTCCGCCGAATATTCTCTTTAAAATTAACAGATAATCATCATCAAGCAATCGCATTAGCGATTTTATAAGTTTGCCTTTTTGTCTCGGCCCATTTTCCTCCAAAATCCGCATCGAAAACTTGACCTAAGTCAATCATGGTTATTTTATGAATATTTTTTATAACAAAAAAAGCCCCTCAACCGTAACTGGATGAGGGGCTTATAACTTCTATTAAACTGTCAAGTTAGAAAAACATCAAAAAGCCGTCGGCAAAATAGACAACGCCGATAAGGCCGACACTAACCCCCAGCAACCAGACGGGCTTCTTCTTGATCAGAGCTGCTATCGAGGAGAGAAGTATGGCAATCTGCAGATAGATGACCGCTATACCAAAGATCTGGGAGTGCTTCTGGGCATCATTTCTAATCGACTCAAAGCGCTTGGCCTCGTTCTGGATCTCGGCTTTTTCCTTGTCGTATTTTTCTATCTTTTTCGTATAGTCATCGACTTTCTTAGCATACTCATCAGATGCATCTTTCGATAGTTTCCCGCCCATGGCCTTTAGTTCCAGCTGGAGCTTGTCCCTCTGCATCTCGTAGATATAGCTTTTGATGCTTTTTGATTGGAAAAATGCCCATTGATCCGAGGCCTGGGTCTGGCTCATGACCGACCTGGTCGAGTATCCGCCCCCCTTGAATGTCGACAGAGTCGCACAGACAGCCAGTATGACAGTCGTAAGTGCGAGATAATTCAGCCACGACTCTTTCTTCTCTTCAGCCATATGTATCCTTACCTCCATTAGTTCTTTTTTGCGCATTATACACAATTATCAATATCCAACAACCCTCTGCACAAAAAGAAACCCCCTGATCTTGCGGATCAGGGGGCGAAGTGTCAATTCAGTCTAACTGGTTACCAGCAAATAATCCTAGAGCTGGTTATGGCAGTCCATACACTTGTTAGGATCGTTCCAGTCAGCCAGGTTCCATTTTGGAGACTTGCCATTGTGACAGACCACATTTGAACAGCTGCTGTTCATCGGAGTGCTATAAGTATATGTTGTTGCCTGGTCAAGTCTGACCTTGGCAGTGTCGTAGGAAAGAGTCGACAAGTTCTTGTAGCTGCTACGCTGCCATACGCCGGAGTAGAACTTGAAGCTTTCATTTCTGACCTGGGCCTTGCTCTTCACAAAGACCTGCGCAAACTGAATTTCACGCGAACCGTTTGCATGGTTTGACAGGTTCGTGATCCTCACAGCAAGGTTCTTCAGACCTGCGGTAACGCCATCATGGCAGCTAACACACTTGGTGTTAAGGTCATTGCCCTTACCGGCGACATTATAATCGATAGTAGCACCGTGACAGAGGTAACAGCCGATGGTCGTCGAGTTGTTCGGGTTACCGTGGGCAACGTTTGCCTTGCCCATTTGAGCCTTGGTTACTTTGCCAGACTTGCCGTTGTAAACGTTATCGTAATGGTTACCGACAGCATGGGCTGCGTGAGCGCCGGTTGAAGGCTGGTTGTCATGGCAGCCGGCGCAGCGATCACCTGTGAAGGTACTGGTCCACAGCGGAGTCTGCTTGTAAACAAGTTCTGCAGTGACCCTTGATGCGTTACTGTGACAGTAGATGTTGTTACACTTGTTTCCTGTGTAGTTCGGGGCGTTAGTAGCACTGGTCGAGTTCAGGAACCGCAGGGTACCTGTGCCGGTTACGTTCTTGGAAATCATATCCACTTCTATCGCGCCGTTGATGTGGTTGGCAGGATTCATCGGGTGACAGTTGGCGCAGCCGAAACCGTAAGTCTTTGCCTGGCCGTAGGTCGTGTCAATGTCGGTTATTGTCGGCGAGCGGTTGGCGGTCATGTTGTAGTAGATAGAAGCGCTGTTGAGATCAAGAGCTCCCATGTGAGTTTTGTGTGTTCCCGAGAGACCGGACTTCGGATGACAGGTTTCGCAGGTAGCCGCTTGACCCCATGTTGCATTCGGACTTGTTGAGCCAACTGGAGCGTGGCAGGAGATGTTGCTACAGGTTCCGCCACCAGGATAGCCGAAGGCGACTGCCTTACCCTTGAAGTTTGCGCCGCCCTGCTGCAGGTTGACACTGCCATCGATGTGGGTAGTACCTGTAATGGTAGTGTTGGTCGTTGTTGTCAGGCTGTGACAGTTTGCACAGGTTGCGCCATCAGCGAGGTGCTTGGTGTGTGCATAGGTGCCGCTGAGAGGTGCCGAAGCGCTGCCGTGACAGAAGTTGCAACCGGCTGCATTTGTGGCAGTCCAGATGGTGTTGCTGTATGCACCTTTACCATTGGAGTGACAGTAGATGGTGGCGCAGGTTTTGTTCTTGCCGGCATACTGCCCGGAGTAGTTGATCATCTTGTTCACGTGCTTGGACTTGTCTGCCAGGGTACGGTTGTCGGCATTGGTAATGGTCGGTGCGTGGCAGTCTTTGCACTTAATACGGTTAGCGGATGCCAGTCCTTTGAATGATGTAGAACTGAAATGCTTGAAGTGAGCACCGGTCCCCCAGGATGCTGACGAGCTTGCTTCGTTGCCATGGCACTGGGCACAGGTACCAGCCGCCGAAGATGCCCAGTTGATAGTTGTACTGATACCGTTACCACCTTTACCGTTGCTATGGCAGTAGGTGGCGTTACATGCCTGTGCTGTACCGGCTGTCCACTTGAAGCCTTTAGTATCAGTAGTGGATGCGCCGGTACGTGACGCCGCATAACTTGGATTTCTACCGGCTGAACTGAAGCCGAAGAAGATAGTTGCATCAGAGGCCGGGCTGCTTTGTACAGGGCCGTCAGCATGGAGTGAAGCTGTATTGCCGTGACAGCTTGCGCAGGTGAAGTTGTAAGCGCCTGCAGTGCTGGTGTTGGCTGCTGCATTGCCATAATTGTAGTTTGAAGTTGTCGACATGATGTGGAACGAGTGTGCGCCACCCAGTGTTGGGGTAGAATTATGGCACTTGTTGCAGCCTGTGCTATTTGCAGTACCCCAGACAGGTGTAGTTACGCTGCCACCGTGGCAGTAGGTTGTGGAACAGGTCTTGTTGGCATTGTAGACACCGGAGAAGCTGGTGAATCCTGCCTTGATTACGGAAAGACGTGCATCAATGTTGCCGTCAAGATGGTCAACGGTATTTGGTACAAGCTGGCCCGCTGTGCTGCTTGCAGTCAGACGGTGACAACGGAAGCACTGGGCTGCTGTCGGTGCATGCTTGGTATGGCTGTCATTGGCGACGTTGTCTGGTGCGCCTGTTGTGCCGGTTCTGCCGTGGCACTGGTAGCATGCTGTGCCGGCAGAGAAGGTGCCTGTCCAGCCGCCTGCAGGGGCAGCTGCAGTGCCTTTACCGTTACTGTGGCAGTAGAAGCTGGCGCAGTTTCTGTTATTACCGGCAAGTGCACCTGAGTAGTTGATCATCTTGTTGACGTGGTTCGCCTTGTTGGCCAGCGTGCGGTTGTCGGCATTGGTAATGGTGGTTGCATGACAGTCCTTGCACTTGAAGGCGCCACCTGATGTGCCAGTAATATGCTTGTTGTGGGCGCCGGACAAGGTTGCTGCATTGGTCTCGTTGCCGTGGCAGCTCTGACACAGTGTTGTGGTGGTGGATGCCCAGTTGATGCTCGGGGCGGCGCCGTTACCGCCGCGACCGTTGCTGTGGCAGTAGGTGGCGTTACATGCCTGCACTGTACCTTGCGTCCACTTGAAACCTTTAGCATCGGCAGCGGACGTACCGGTACGTGACGCGCTGTAGTCAGGATTTTTGCCTGCTGAGCTGAAGCCGAAGAAGATAGTTGCATCAGAGGCCGGGCTGCTTTGTACAGGGCCGTCAGCGTGGAGCGATGTAGTGTTGCCGTGGCAGCTTGCGCAGGTGAAATTGTAGGCGCCAGCGGTGCTGGTGTTGGCAGCAGCCTGTGTGTAGCTGTAGTTCGCTGATGTTGACATAATGTGGAAACCATGTGCACCCGGCAACGACGGAGTAGCATTATGGCATTTGTTGCAGCCTGTGCTGCCAGCGGTGCCCCAGATTGGTGTCGTTACGCTGCCACCGTGGCAGTAGGTTGCGGAACAGGTCTTGTTGGCATTGTAGACACCGGAGAAGCTGGTGAATCCTGCCTTGACTATCGAAAGACGTGCATCGATATTGCCGTCAAGGTGATCAACTGTATTTGGTACAAGCTGGCCGGCTGTGCTGCTTGCAGTCAGACGGTGACAACGGAAGCACTGGGCTGCTGTCGGTGCATGCTTGGTATGGCTGTCATTGGCGACGTTGTCTGGTGCGCCTGTTGTGCCGGTTCTGCCGTGGCACTGGTAACAGGCTGTGTTGGCAGCAAAGGTGCCTGTCCAACCACCTGCAGGGTTAGCTGCAGTGCCTTTACCGTTACTGTGGCAGTAGAAACTGGCGCAGTTTTTGTTCCTGCCGGCAAGTGCACCTGAGTAGTTGATCATCTTGTTGACGTGGTTGGCTTTGTTGGCCAGCGTGCGGTTGTCGGCATTGGTGATTGTCGGTGCATGGCAGTCCTTGCACTTGAAGGCGCCACCTGATGTGCCGGTAATATGCTTGTTGTGGGCGCCGGACAGGGTCGCTGCATTACCCTCGTTGCCGTGGCATGCGGTACAGTTACCGAGTGCGGTCGAAGACCAGGTAATGGCTACAGCACCGTTACCGGGAACTGCCTTGCCGTCACTGTGGCAATAAGTTGAATTACAGTCACCGGGATTACCGGCCGAGTACTTGAAGCCCCTGGCATCGGTACCGACGTTGGCTGTACGGGTAACATACTTGTTGGTTGCTGTTACACCACGGCCTGCTGATGAGTAGAGGAACTGGATAGTGGCATCGGAGCCGCTTGCAACCGGACCGCTGAAATGGTTAGCTGTGGTGTTGCCGTGGCAAACTGCACAGTTAAAGCTGTAATTACCAGCCACACTGTTGTTTGCGGCTGCCTGAGTGTAGTTGTAGTTAGTAGAGGTCGACAGCACGTGGAAGGCGTGGCTTGCTGACAGTCCGTTCGGCTTGGAAACGTGACAGCTGTTGCAGTTCGTGCTGCCTACGTTGCCCCATGTCGGTGTTGGAAGCGGATTGGTACCACCATGGCAGTAGGTGGCGGTACAATTTCTGGCACCCAAATTGTAGCTACCTGAATAGTTTGTCAGGCTGACAAAAGGTACGGCAAGACGGGCATCAAGGGTCTTGTCGAGGTGGTCTACCGTACCGGCAGCAAGCTCGCCTGAGTTTTTGCCGGCGGTCTTGAAGTGGCATTTCCAGCAGTCGGTTGCTGCCGGGTTATGCTTAGCGTGGCTGTCATTGGCGACGTTGTCCGGCGCACCGGTGGTTTTGTTAACTGTGCCGTGGCACTGGAAGCAGGAGCTGCCTACGAAGCTGCTGCCCCATGCAGGCGGCGCAATGTAAGTCCCTTTGCCGTTGGTGTGGCAGTACTGGGTCGAACAGGTGGCAGGAGATAAGCCGGTAAACTTGCCGGAAAGAGCGCCGGAGTAGTTGATCAGGTTGTTGGCATGAAGGGTCTTGTTGGAAAGCGTCACGTTGTTGGAAACGACAGTTGCATGGCAGTCGATACAGTTGAAGCTGCCGCCGTGAAGGACATCGTTCGTGTGCTTGTTGTGCGCACCGGAGAGGGTGGCAGACGTTTTGTCGCCGTGGCAGCCGAGACAGTTGGCAGCCAGGGTGCCGCCCCATGTCGGACTCACTGATTTGTGGCAGTTTGTGGTACAGGTGCTGTATCCGCCTACACCGGCAGCCTTGCCGTTATTCTGGTAAACACCGGTATAGCCATTGTATTTCATCCTGACCTGGATCTTGCCGTCGGCATGAAGGGCAGTAGTTGAACCTGCTGAGTTGTGGCAGTTGTCGCATGTGAATGTATATCCGCGGGAAACGTGCGCCCGGTGAGAACCGGTACTGATAAGCTTGAATGCGCCGCCTTGGCCCCAGTGGCAGGAGTCGCAGTTAACCGAAGGGGTGCTCCAGTTAACCGTCGCAAAACTTGTCGGTGAGCCGATTCCGTTTGCTCCCTGAACATTGGAGTGACAGTAGACATTGCTGCATGAACCGAATGAACCAGGAGCACTTGGGGCAAGCTTGCCGGTTTCACCGCTACGAGCAGCCTTGTACAGCGGATTGCCTGTCAAACTTGTACTGAGACCTGTAAATGCCCATTTAACCGAGCCGCTTATGTGAGTATTGTCAGGATGGGCACCGTGGCACTTGTCGCAAGTGAGACCGAGATTCGGTGCGCCGGCCTGGGCGTGACGAACGTGGGCGTTGGTGGTCGGCGTTGTTGTGGTGCTGGCACCGTGGCAGGCGCCGCAGGCCTGCTCGGCAGCACCGTTGACCCAGGAAGGAATTGGGCCGCCGTTGGCACCGGCCCAGTTACCGTGACAGTAAACGCTGCAGGTTGCTGTCCCAGCTGCCTGGTTAATTATGGTTCTGGTGGGATCAGTTGACTGCCAGTTATAACTATTGGTCAAGCTGGTATTGAGCTCACCGGTATAGATGCCGCCAATTACCGACATGTTGCCGAAAACGCCTAATTGAGGCCATATTGCATTAGTCACACGGATTCCAAGCTGGATTTTCTTGGGATCAGTAGTCATGTGGTTGTTGTCGAAATTCCAGTGGCAGCCGGTACAGTCGATCCCGATAGTTTTGTGAGCGCCGTGACCACCGGCCTGGCCAGCGATCAAGGCATTGGTCGCAGGGTTAACAAGCCCGTTAGGCCCACCTATAGTTGATGCGGTCGGCGGATAGCCGTGGCAGCTGTCGCAGGACTGCTTGAATGCATTGGCATGACTGTGACAAGAAGTACAATCAGTCAGGTTGGCATTCTTGTGATTGGAATCCCCCTGAGCAACCGGCTTGTTGTAGCGGTGGACTGCTGTCTTGGAGTGACAGACCTGGCAGACCGATGTAGAGGTTGTATGAGCAGGCTGATCATTACCGAACGACGTCATACTGTTGAACACAACGTTCACAGTGGTCAGCTTTGAAGATGACCAGGCTCCGAAACCGGATGTAAAGGTTCCATCAACCCTCTTTACGTTGTTGGGTGTGTTCTTGTTATGACAGGTGGCACAGGTGAACTGACCGTACTTGCCGCCCGTAACACCCCATTTACCGTACCTGGTACCGAGATTGTCACTGTTGTGGATCAGCGTATCACCGACCGCAGCAAATGCCGATCCGGCCATGACAGTCATCATGATGACCGTCAGCAGCAATGATAGGTTCCATCCCGCTTGCTTGTTTTTCATACCTGTCTCCTTCGTCCGTGATAACTGTAATTCATTTATTTAAACCGTAGTCAATTATCTATAAAATTTTGCAGTGAAATAGCCGCGTCAGACACGCTATTTCGCAACCGCACTCGCTAAACAAGGTTATGTTTTTTTTAATTAGACTGCCTACTGCTTTATCTACAAAGGATTTAGAGTTCTGCCTTTAATTCCCTTGGCGTATATGTGCACACTCTGTGCCCAAATGCCAACAACGATCATCGACAGGACCAATGAGGTTTTTGCCTGCACGCTTACAGCCATATTTAATTTAGCTGAAATTATTTACTATAAGTTAATGTTTCTTGTATATACCGAAGCGGCTGTTATACTTCCGGAAATTTCTTAAACGGAGCGCCACCATGAATATCCATGAATACCAGGCTAAAGAGATTTTGAGCAGTTTCGGCATCCCCGTACCGCGTGGACGAGTTGCACTCACCTCCGACCAGGTCGAGCGGGCGGCAAAGGAGATGGGGGGAAGATGCGTCGTCAAGGCCCAGATCTACGCCGGAGGGCGGGGCAAGGCCGGAGGGGTGAAGCTGGTCCACCACCCTGAACAGGCCCAGGAACTCGGCAAGGAGCTGTTTACCAGAAAACTTGTAACCCCGCAGACCGGCCCTGAAGGGCTTCGTGTCCGAAGGATACTCATAGAAGAAGCAGTCGAAATCTCCCGCGAGTTTTACCTCTCCATAACCCTGGACCGTGAAACCTCCAGATACTGCCTGATAGCATCTGCCGAGGGTGGGGTAGAGATCGAGGAGGTTGCGCAGCGATCCCCGGAAAAGATCCATGTCCTGACCATAGATCCTTTTACCGGTCTGAGACCTTATCAGGCGAGAAAGATCGCCCTGGCCCTCGGGCTTACCGGGACTGTCTGCGAGGACTGCGTGGAGCTGATCCTCAATCTCTACCGCTGCTGCCTTGAAAAGGATTGTTTCCTGGTAGAGATCAACCCCCTTGTGGTGACAAAGGCCGGTTGGCTCATGGCCATGGATGCGAAGATGAATTTCGATGACAATGCCATCTTCCGCCACCGCGAATACCCCGACATGCTCGACTATTCGCAGCTCGACCCGCTTGAGATAAGCGCGGGCAAATACGACCTCTCCTACATCAAACTGACCGGCAACGTCGGCTGCATGGTGAACGGCGCAGGTCTTGCCATGGCAACGCTCGATGTCCTCAAGGAGTACGGCGCCGAGCCCGCAAACTTTCTCGATGTCGGTGGCGGGTCGACCAGGGAGAAAGTAGCCGAAGCTTTCAAGATCATATTGCAGGACAGCGATGTTAAAGGGGTCTTTGTGAACATCTTCGGCGGCATCATGCGCTGCGATGTCATTGCACAGGGGATAATCGAAGCTGCGTCAGAAGTCCACTGCACCCTCCCTATCGTTGTCAGGATGGACGGAAGCAAGGTCGAGGAGGGCAAGAAGCTGCTCCTTGAATCCGGGCTGAATGTACAGATCGGGGAAAACCTCGGAGACGGTGCTGCAAAGATCGTGGCAATGCTGAGATAAGCAGGAGCGAGGTTCGAGGTTCAAAATCCTCGTTCCTCGTTCCTTTATCCCCGTTCCTGAATTAATAATACGGAGGAAATCATGTCCATACTTCTGAACAAGAATTCGAAGATAGTAGTACAGGGGATCACCGGAAGAAGTGGCCTCTTTCATACCCAGCTCTGTCGTGAATACGGCACGAAGGTCGTTGCCGGAGTGACCCCTGGCAAAGGTGGCATCCATATCGAAGGCATCCCGGTTTTCAATACCGTGCAGGAGGCTGTTCATTATACCAAGGCGGATGTTTCGATGATCTTCGTCCCGCCTCCGGCTGCAGCCGATGCCATACTCGAAGCCGCAGACGCGGGTATCGAACTGGCTATCTGCATTACAGAAGGGATTCCGGTACGGGACATGGTTCTTGCCAGACGCCAGCTCGAAGGGAAGAAGATGAGACTCGTGGGGCCGAACTGTCCGGGAGTCATCACCCCGGGAGAGTGCAAGGTCGGAATCATGCCGGGCTACATCCACAAGCCGGGCAAAATCGGTGTCGTTTCACGCAGCGGCACGCTCACCTATGAAGCCGTAAAACAGCTCTCCGACATGGGGCTGGGACAGTCCACCTGTGTCGGTATCGGCGGAGACCCGATCATCGGGATGAAGTTCATAGACTGCCTCGATCTTTTCAACAAAGATCCTGACACCGAAGCTGTTTTCCTCATCGGGGAGATCGGAGGGGGAGCCGAAGAGGATGCGGCTCACTGGATCAAGGCCAATATGAAAAAACCGGTGGCTGCCTTCATCGCCGGGGTAACCGCGCCTCCGGGGAAACGGATGGGGCATGCCGGTGCGATCATAACCGGCGGGAAAGGAAAGGCGGAAGACAAGATCAGGGCTCTCATTGAATGCGGCGTTACTGTTGCCATGAGTCCGACGAAGATGGGTAATGCAATGCAGGAAGCGTTGGGGAAACCTGGCAATTGACCAGGCAGGGGACTCCGATCAATAGCCTTCACCATCAGCTGACGAGTGGCGGTGCCCCCTTTCGGCTGAGAACTGCTCCAGAATTTCTTTCCGGTTTTGGATTTCACCGCTATTCCGTCTTGCGATAGATCATTATTGCGGCGATTACTAATCCGGTGAAGATTGTCAGGTAACTCACCCCGACCAACAGAGACCAGAGAGCCGGCGAATACAACCAGGTCACGGAATGCTCCCCGGGCAAGATATACACCCCCCTGAAATAAAGATTTACCTGCTGGACCTTTGCAGCAGCTCCGTCGATAAAGACTTGCCACCCTGGAGAGTAGCGTTCGGTACTCATCAGGAGCGCCTCAGTCTCACCGGGAACGGCAACCGTCATTTCAATTTTTTCCGGATGATATTTCTTGATTTCGACAAAGCCGAAAGTTGCAGGAACAACCCGGACCGCTGACAGTGACGGATGCGGTCTTTCAACGAAAGCAGGGACGGGACTGCCGGCACCTACACCGGCAAGGATCTCAAGAACAGCAGCTCTCGTGCTGAAAGCCTCACTACCCGGCGCCAACCAGAACCGTTCGGTGCCGCTTAAAACTTCTGCGAATCTGCTTTGACAAAGTGTCGTATCAAACTCTCTCGATTTCATTGTCATATACCCCTGCACAATAGGTTTTTTGAAAACCTGCTGCGCATTCGTATTACCAAAAGGCATGCCCGGCGTTCTTGCCGCGGGCGCTCCATCTAAATAACTGCTCCGTTTATGGAATGTTTCCAGTATGTTTGTATTGTAGCTTCTGTTCCATACCGTCTCGGCATTGATGTAGAGGTGAGCGGTCATATCGGCAAAGATTGTTGCCGCCAGAACTAAAGCGGCATACTTGACAAGTTCCCCGTCCCTTTTGACAATCAGGTACCAGAGCTGTGCACCGGTCACGACGAGTATCAGCAATGCGGGAGCGAACAGCCGCAGCACATTCCCTGCAACCGGAACGCCCCGCCAGACCGAAACAGCTTCAAACAGTACTGCCGCGCAGGACACGAGTAATCCCCATATCAGCACCGTTCGCAAGAAACTGCGCCACCTGTCCGGATTGCGGACAAGATGCGACAGACCCAACCCGGCAGCCAGACAGAGAGGTAATATCCAGAAAATCCTGAACGGTGCACTGAAGCGGATGAATTTCAGCGGCGGATAAACATAATACAGCAGAGTCCGTAATCCATACTGCCCCCCCAATGACACCCAAAACATGAAAACAACAAAAACCACCAGCCACCACTTACCCTCTCTGCTATCGGCACTCTTCAGCCAGAATGCGGCAAGCGGCAGGACCAACAGCCCCATGTAGCCGTCAGTCATTGATATGTAGGCGCCCATCAATGGTCCCCAGACAAAACTTGCATAGGGAAAGAATAATGAAATAGCGGCGTAAATGGAAAAAGGGTCGCCGTTGTTAGCTTCCTGCGGGGACAACTTGCCAACCCGGTCAGTGTAGCCAGCCCCCTCAGTGAAAAAAGCATGCAATACGGGAGACCATATCAGCAAAAGGAAGACGCCAACAACACCAAGGACAATGACAATACGCATCAGCCGCTTTGCATAAGTCGTATTGCCGTTGTCATTACCGCCGCCACCAGGCAGAAAGCGGAGCAGAAGCCATAAGCTCAAGGCAAGACAGGCAAACAGGATCAACCCGGGATAACCGCCATATGAGGAAAACCCGAGTGCAACTCCGGCAAGGACGGCATATGCATAATTCGAACGCACCAAGGCACGATCCGCCAGGGCAAAGACCCAGGGGAGCCAGGCTGCAGTCATGATAAAGGTGGTGTGCTGCGAGTGACCGACATAAAAACCCGAAAGCACATAAGAAATTGCAGCAACGAAAGCCCCGACAGGGGCTGCACCAAAATGCCGGGAAAGGAATATCATGCCGATTCCTCCCCACCACCAATACGAAACCCATAAACAGTTAAAACCAAGCACCGGGCTGTTAAAGAATTCCCCCAAAAGCATTACCAAGGGATTCAGTGTGCCATTATTAGGATCGGCATGAAATGGATAACCACAATTCGTATATGCATCCCAAAGGGGGAACCTCCCCTCGCGAACTGCATCGGCGATATAGGTAAATGCCGGCAGAGCCCAATCCACTGCATCCCACTTCGGCTCCATCACTTGCAATAGAAGCGGAAGAAATGCGGGAAGCATTGCCAGAGAAAATACCACCACTACTACCCACCAACTATGCATGGCACAGAATGTTCCCAAAGGGGCTATCTTGTTGCGAGTCGAGTTCATCGGCGATCCTTCCGTCTCTTATCTTATTGCTCCGGCGATTAAACACTCAAATCCTGCTGTAGGGGCGGGGTACCCCCGCCCCGGATTGGGCGAGGCAAGCCTAGCCCCTACCTTTCACATGTTTAACCACCGGATCAATATCTTACTCACTATCAAACAGCTCACGGAACGAGAGCCGATAACGGCTGAACAGCAGTTTCATCTCCGCCGCTCCGACCTGGCGTGTTTTCATGATCTGGCGTCTTTTGGCAAACATGCAGGGAAACTTCACCAATGCATGCCAGGTACCGCGCAGCAGAGCACGAACTATTTCCAGCCTGGAACTGCTGGCAAGAAACTCTCCTCCGGAACCTTGCCCACGCAACACCACCCTCACCTGCTCAAGATAGCGCCAGGCGGTATAAAATGGTACCAACAGCAGCATGGAAAGCGGAAAATTTTTTATTGCTACCCAGTAATGATTCCGTTCGACCAGATAGAGCTTAAACGGGGAAAAGACGCCGCCGGTGCCGGAGTATTTATGATAGACAACCGCACCGGTAGCGATGACCGCCCGCCACCCCCCCCAACGAAGCCGCAGACCCAGGTCGGTATCCTCGGCAAAGGCAAACATATCGTCATCAAAAAAACCGACCTGATCCAGTGCCGCCCTGCGGTAAAGGGATACACAGGCGGTACCGAAAAAGATTTCATCAACAGTCCGGAAACTTCCCCTGACATCAGACCATCGCTTCAGCCGGTACCGCCCCCGGGACATCCCGTCAGGGCAGACGCCATGGCCGAGCGAATCGATCAGGTCATGATCCTCCATGGAGCAGATTCTGCACCCCACCTGCCCTGCATCCGGATTGGCATCAGCGGCGGCAACCAGCTCGGACAGCCAGCAGGGTTCAGCTTCAGTGTCGTTGTTAAGGACGACTATATATTCGCCTGAAGCGTGCTTCAGCCCTTCATTGTTGCCACCGGAAAAGCCGCTGTTGTGATCGAGCC
>JBGQLM010000104.1:0-14824 GCA_041500085.1 Geobacteraceae bacterium | reverse complement strand
TACTGCCTTCTTTTCTGCCAGCAGGGAGATCAGCTTCTTGCTGTCGATTTTCATGTCAGCACGGGCTTCATAGTCGAACCTGGTGAGAAATGTGTCAAAGGCCGAATCCTCGGCCGATGCCATAGAAACGAAATTGAGCAGGATTAAAGCGCACAGAAAAGCTATTCTTGCCATCGGTTGCAACCTCCTTCAGTTTGGGGCTTATGGTGAAAAGTTCAGGAGCAGTTGCCTCAGGAGCGGTGCGGTTTGCAGACACCATGATCGTAATAAGATCTTCATTCTTCTCTTTTCAACGATGTCTTCCATTTCACTCATATGACACCCTGTCGGGCTAAAACTCTGGAAAGCGCCTGCTGAAATTGACTGTACCACTAACAAAATACCCCCCGCCGAGTTTTACTTTTTCCGAAGCTCCTACCGCGTAATGGTTGAGATCTTCATAGATTGGAACTCCTCCCGATCCGCGCACGCTGAAAGTGCCACCCATGGCGGTCAGGAATTTCCACTCAGCAACTCCTGAAAGGTTACTCTTGAATCCGCCGGTGCTGTCCTGATTCTGGTCAAGATAACGGTCTTTTGCCGCATAGGCCCCGTCGATTTCGAGGCCGAGCATGATGTCATAGTTCGGCGTGTAGTGGACCGCCGCGCCAAGACGCGTTGTATCCCCGAATTTGTAATCGTCGCCATTTTCCAGCATGGCGGTATAACTTGCCAGGTAGTGAAACCAAAAATCCTTGTAACGATGAGAGAAAAGCAGGCCGCCTGTGAAGTTGAATGCGCCCGTGCCGATCTGCATCCCGGGCATGGTTATTAATTCTTTTTTGAAATCTCCGGTCGGCAGGGTCGTGCCGGCGAGCAGACTGAAAAACTTGCTGTAATAGGTGTTTTTCCAGAGATTGTAACGGAAGTTCAGATCGAGGTCGCCGAAGCCGTCGTTCTTCGTTAGATCAGTTACGGCACCTGCATTTTTATAGCTTTCCATCCGTTTTTCGTAATAGGCAGCAGTCATGCCGACGGAAAGATCGTCAGTCAAGCCGTAGTTGATCATCAGCATCTCGCTGTCTGTAGTCATTTTCTTGGGACTCATCATCTGCCCGGTCCTCTTGACGAATTCCTGAGGGTCGACGCTGTCCGAGCCGAGCTTTACCGTATCCATAGTCATATGCATGTAACCGACTCCGGCCGCAAGGGATCCTTTAGGTGAGAGAACGGCAGTTTTGATTCGGGTCGGCATGGTCATTCCCATAGGAGAAATACTGAGCAGTGACTGAGTAAGGTCCAGTAGCTCACCTCCCTTCTTTACCTTGAAGACCTCCGCATCTTCCCTGGATTTGAAGGCGATGATATTGGGCATCATATCCGGCATTATGTTGCTGCCAATAACGTATGTTGCCTCAACTGCCTGGATTATGACCTTGTCTTTCCAGTCATGGACCTCTATTGAAGAAAAAGCACCGGGTCCGCCCTTGTCATTGATGAGGCGCAGCATGCAAGCAATCCCGCATGTCTCAAACTTTTCCCCATTTTTCAGCGTCAACTTGGTTGAGGTGTCATGGAACTGATCTATGTACATGCCGCAGATTCCACAGCTGTGCCTGTCGCCGTTTTCTTCAGTAAATGCCGCGACCGGCACACATAATGTCAACACAACGAGAACCATAAATAGTTTTCTCATCTCATTTCTCTCCTTTCCGGGTTGATGGGTATGTCACTCGGAGTTCCTCGGTCTTTGCCTGAGAGACATAGTTACGAGAAAGCCGTTCTTTTCATCGGTTGCAACTTCCTTCAGTTTGGGGTTTCGGATGCAAAAGTTCAGTGGCGGAACTCTGTTGTTGCTCCTTGAAATTCAGGTTCCGCCAAACGATCTGCGCCTTGCCCTTGCTAGTCTATGAGACTGCCGATATTTTTGAAACGGACTCTGAACTTGTCGCTGTCCCAGGACCAGTATTTGATAAAAGCCTTGCCTTTGATCTTGGAGCTTTTGACAAAACCCCAGAAACGGCTGTCATGAGAGTGGTCACGATTGTCACCCATGACAAAATAGGCGCCGGCAGGAACAGTAATAGGTCCGAAAGTATCGCGCGGATTCTGGGCTTTCGGGATAATCTCACGCTCCTTGTGTATCTCGTGCGGATTCTCGAAAGGCTTGCCGTTGACAAAGACTTTCTTCTCCTTGCCTTCGATAACATCACCCGGGATGCCTACGACACGCTTGATGAAATCCTTGCTCGGATCTTCAGGATACTCGAATACCACGACATCACCACGCTGGGGGTCGCGGATCTTCAGGATCTTGGTATCGGTGAACGGAATTTTTGTGCCGTAAAGAAACTTGGTCACCAGAAGGTGATCACCGATAAGAAGGGTATCCTCCATTGAACCGGACGGTATCTTAAACGCCTGAATCACAAAAGTCCTGATGACAAGTGCAAGAAGGATCGCAACTATTATCGACTCGGCATACTCCCGGACAATATGCTTCTTCTTTACCAAAGGCTCGCTGACTGTCTCTGTCATATTTTTATACCCTTCCATCCTCGGATCATGAGTCTTCTACTTTCAGGATTGCCAGAAATGCCTCCTGAGGCAACTCCACATCCCCCCCCTCTTCCCCTCTTTCTGCTTTTCGAGAAGCTTGCACTTACGGATGATATCGCCGCCGTAGCATTTGGCAATAGCGTCCTTGTGAAGGGCCTTTACAGACTCCCGTGCAATCACCTTGTTACCAATGGCAGCCTGGATTGCCACCTCGAACATCTGCCCGGGGATCAGTTCCTTCCTCCTTCTACTTGGGGCTTCGGGTGCAAAAGTTCAGGATCGACTGTCTCAGGAATGGAACTCCGCTGTTTTTTCAGGAGATTGAAGTTCCTCTGCACCCACCCGGTTATATCCTCAAAAATCGTATAAAAGATCGGCACGTACAAGAGTGTCAGGAAGGTCGAGAGCATCAATCCCCCGATTGCCACCACTGCCAGCGGTGAGAGACGCTCCAGGCCGATGGCCCTTTCCAGGGCGATGGGAACCATGCCGACCGCCGTGCCGAAGGCAGTCATGATTATCGGTCGGGTTCGAACCCTGACGCTGTCGGTCAACGCCTGCAGTGTCGTTGCTCCTTGGTTCTTGGCGACCTCGATGAAGTCGATCAGCAGGATGGAGTTCTTCACCACAATACCGGCGAGCAGGATGACACCCATGAAAGCGGCGGTTGATTGTTGGCGACCTGCCAGGAGCAGCGACCAGATGGCACCGATCAGAGCCAAGGGGATGGCAGACATTATGGTGAGAGGATGGATGAATGACTTGAAGGCCGGAATCAGGGAGAAGTACAAGAGCACCATACCGATCCCGAGCGCCATGGTCAGCTGCGCGAAGTTGGCCTTGCCCTGCTTGGCATCCCCTTCCTGAGAGATTTTATAACCTGGCGGCAGTTTGATCCCTTTCAGCGACGCCATAACATTATCCATGACGTGCGAGAGAGCTGCACCACCCTTATAGCCGTAGATGTCGATGCTGCTTTGCAAATCCTGACGCGTCAGGAAAGCCGGTACATAACTCTGGCTCATGCCCCCCAGAGATACTAATGGTATCGGACAAAGAGGAGTAGCTACCTTGATACCTGCCAGTTTGTCGGGACGGTCTCTGTACTGTTCCGCCAGTTGGATTCGCACCGGGAAACCATCCTCATTTGCCACTCGGAAGGTAGATGCAATTCCCCCGGAAAGGGCTGCCTGCGCCTGAGCCGCCACATCACGGGGAGATATGCCAAAGGTGGCGCAGCGTTCCTTGTCCGCCTTGAAGATCACTTCTTTCTTGTCCAGGTCCCAGGCCATGGAAACTGATAATAGTCCGCCAACCTTTTGCAGTCGGCTCTGCACCTCATGTCCAATCTCGGCCAGCACCTTGGGATCAGGACCGGTTACCATCACATCTATCGGCGCCTTGATGCTGGACATGGCGGTGGCGCCGAATTCGAAGATATCGGCGGATTTCAGGCCGGGAATATTTTTGAATTCGGTCCGCAGATTGTCCTCGATCTGCCAGATCGACTGCTTGCGGTGAAATCGATCGACCAGATTGATCGTGATATTGCCGATCTGCGGGTTCTTGCCGCTGCCGAAGGAGACGGTCGCCGGTTCCGAACCGATCACGGAACTGATTGCCACCAGTCCTTCCTGTTTTTTGATTGTCTCTTCCATGCTGGAGAGGATGGCGCCCGTCTGGCCCAGGGAGGAATTGGCGTCAGCCTCGAAGTTGATCTTGATAATGCCGGTATCCATGGGCGGCTGGACACTCTGCCCAACCAGCGGCTTGGCAAATTTCATGGTCAACATCAGCGCCACAAAGGCAACCGTTACGAACCAGAAGCGGTGCTTGAGCGCCGTCCCCAACATCCCGGCAAACAGGTCGCGGATGCCGTTCACAAACCGGTCGCTCCCCTTCTTGATGAACCTCTCAAAACGGTTTTCAGTGGCATCCTTCTTGAGGATATAGGGGGCCAGAATCGGAATGATCGTGACCGAGACGATGTAGGAAGCCACCAGGGCGATGGTCAGTGACAGCGCCATGGGGCGCAGCACGGTCTGGACGTAGCCACCGATGAAGACGATCGGGATGATGACGACAATGGTGGCGTAGGTGCCGGAGAAGATCGCCAGCATGACCTCTTCCACTCCGCCGGCAACCAGTTCGGTCAGGTCGCGGTTCGATTCGTGGTAGTGCCGTTCGATGTTCTCAATGACGACGATGGCGTCATCCAGCAGCATCCCGACTGCCAGGATCACGCCGGTCAGGGTTACCATGTGAAACTCAAAGCCGAACAGCCACATGAAAGCAAAGGTGATCAGATAGGTGAAGGGGATGGCGATGGCGCAGAGCAGCATGGTGCGGATATTGGCCAAAAACAGGAACAGCACTATCACCGTGATGATAACCGCATCCCGCAGCGCCTCCAGCATGTTGTCAACGCTGCGCTGGATCAGGTCCTTCTGGGTGTAGCTGACCTCGAAGTTGATGAACGGAAAACGTTCCGACAGCTTGGGAACGATTTCATCGGTCGCTTTTATGGTTTCGAGGGCTTGGCCATTCTGCCCCCTGAGTATGTTGATGCCGATGGCAACTTTGCCGTTGCCGTGGTAGGCGGATTGGGGTTCCTGCACCCCTGACTCCACCTTGGCCACATCTTTCAGATGGATCATGCCGTTGTCACGCTTGGCGATTACCAGCTCTGCCAGATCTCCCACCCGTTTTGCCGCCCCTTCAGTCTTGAAGAGGTACTGCCCGCCTCGGTTGATGATCATCCCATGGGGGATGTTCTGGTTCTGGGCCGAGACCGCCGCAATGATCTCCCCAAGCCCGATACTGAAGCGATTCAACCTGTCCTGATCAACTGTAACCTGAATCTCCGGCTGATAACCACCGAATACCTCGGCATTGGCTATCTCGGGGTTACGCAGCAGCTCTTCCTTGATTTGATTGTCCGCCAGCTCCCGCAGTTTGCGCAGGTCAACCGGCGAGCCCAGCTTGGGGGAGAGAGCTAGCGTCATAACCGGCTGGGTGGCCTGGCTGATCTTGAAGATCTGTGGTGTTCGACCCCCCTGGGGAAGCCGGGCCGAGATCTTGCTGAGCGAGTTGGCTACGTCGGTGGCGGCGGCATCCAGGCTCTTTTCGTATTCAAACTCGGCGGTTACCACCGAGGCCTCGTCCTTGGAGGTGGAAGTTACCTTGCGGACCATGTCGATGGTGGAAAGCTCTTTTTCGATAATGCGGGTAATGTCGCTCTCTATATCCCCGGCAGCGCCACCAGGCATGACCGTAATCACACTGATCTGGGGGCGGTCCACATCGGGAAAAAGGTTGAACGGCATCTTCAGGTAGCCCATGATTCCGACGACGGACAACAGCAGTACCACGGAGAGTACCAGGTGTGGTCGCCGTATGTAGCGTTCGACAAACTTCATGGTTTGCCTCCGCGGGTTGCAGGTGCAAGTATGGCCGCCGGCTTGGCCATATCAGCCACGCTCACCTTTGACCCGTCAGAGAGTGTCAGAAGCTTATTTTCCTGCCCCACCGCTACATACGCTCCCGCTTCAATCGCCCCGCTGATCGCTGCGACCCCATTTCCCATTCCCAATAGCTTGACCGGGATGATCAGCACGACGCCATCCTTGACCCGATAGACAAAGCTTCCCTGTCCGGTTTTGACGACCGCCTGGGCAGGTACAGTCAACCCCTCCACATTTTTGAAAACGATATCAAACCCGACCGTAGAGGATGAGGGGAGCCCAAAGGGTGAAGAGGGGGTCAGCACTTCAACCGTAGCCAGCATGTTTTTGCTCAATGCCGGGTAGACTCGATTAACTTTCGCAGCCATGATCTGACTACCGTTGCTCAGCATAACCTTCGTGCCGGGACGGATGCCGGTCAACTCTTCCTGGGGGATCTGGGCCAGTACCTTGTAGGATGAGGTTTTTTCCAAGGTCAGGATCGGTTTTCCAGGCGCGGCCAGGTCGCCCGGTTCGGTCCACCGCTTGGAGACCACACCGCTGAAGGGGGCGGTAATCTGCGCATACCCAGCCTGGTGCTTGGCCACGTTGGTATTCATGACCATCCCTTTCAAGCTCTCTTCGTAGGCATCAACTACCGCTTTGGCTCCATCCAGGGCGGCACCGGAGCGCTCCAGCGCCTCCTTCGAGATAGCTCCGGCCTTGAACAGCGCCTCGTCCCGCCCATGTACGGATTTCTGGGCGACATAGGCGCTCTGCGCCCCGGCCAGCCTCTGACGGGTGGCCAGTACCTCGGCATTTACAGCCACTGTTCGATCCAGCAACTCGCGGTCGTCAATCGTGACCAGTAACTCCCCCTGCCGGACCAAGTCTCCTTCTCGCTTGGTTATGGAGAGGATATTCCCGGAGATCCGGGCCGACAGATCACTTTTGGTAAACGGCTCGATGCTTGCCAGGTAGTGGGCGGTCACCTCCAGTGTCCCCTGAGCGACCGGTACCGTCTGGACTGTTGGCGCAGTTGCCTGGGGTTTGGGAAGATTGGCAATCTTCTGCTGCTTGCTCTTGATGACTGCAATACCGCCGACTATCAGGGTTACGGCAATCAGGATAACAATCACTTTACGTTTCATTTCAGGTATGCCTCCATAGCGCCGCTTGCCTTGTGCCAATCCAGAATCGCGGTGTTGTAGTCAAACAGAGCTTGAGTGTAATTTGCTTCGGACTGGGACTCCGCCGCCTGAGCCAGCAGCAGGTCGGCCATGACGCCGGAGCCTGCCGTGTATTTTTGTTGCTCGATGCGAAACGACTCACGTGACTGCTCCACCGCCTGTTCCGTGGCTGCGATCCGCTTGCGGCTCTCCGTAAGCGAGGCCTGGGCTATCCGCAAGTCAAGGCGGATCTGGTTTTCCACTCCCTTCAACTTCTGCTGGGCGCGCTCTATCTGCAGGCGTTCCCGGGAGAGATCCGCATAGCTGGTCCGGTCGAACAGCGGCAGGCTGAGGGTTGCCCCTACATACCAGACCCCATCGTTAAAACCGGGACTGAAGCCGAACTGTTGCTGGTAACCGGCCACGGCGTTGAGCGCCGGCAGAAACTTGCCGAAGGCCAGTTTCCGGTTCAATTCGGCATCATCCACCGTTTTGTTGAAGAGCTGAAACCTGGGGTTGTTTTTGGCGAGCGCCAGACCGGCTTCGAAATCTGCCAGCAGTTCAGAGGGAAGCAGTTTGTCGGCCAGCTGCAGCGGCGGCATATCAGGTTCGACTGATTCTCCCATCAGGGTATGCAGGGTGCTGACGGCATTTTTCAACGCTTCGTTCAGGGCCAGCAAGCGCTGTTCCTCGTTGATCTTCTGCACCTCTACCTTGAGCAGATCGACCCGGGCGATCCGCCCCAGCTCAAAAAGCAGATTCGCATTCTTCTGCTGTTCTTCAAGTGCGGTGACTGCTCTCCGGGAGGATTCCGTCAAAGACGTCAGTTGCAGGATCTTGTTGTAAGTAGTCACTGTGTTGGCGATCAGTTCGTTACGGGTGAGGATGAAGCTGTCTTCCTGTACCCGTTGGCGCAACTCGGCCAAGCGCACACCGTTCATTACCTGCCCACCCAGGTATAACGGGATGGTCAGTACCGGTCCGAGGGATGCATAACCGTCACTGAAATGGGCAGCGATCGTTGTCGATTGTGCAGGAATATACGGAATAGGATCCTGTCTCAGGGCTATGGATGCCTCAAGGGTGAGACGGGGATAGTGTCGGCCGAAGGCGCTTTCAACCCCTTTTTCGGCAACAGCGATCCCTCCCCGTGATTCAGCCAGATTCGGGTTGTTGGCCACTGCCCTTTGTACGGCTTCCTTCAGATAAAGACCATCTGCTCGGACAGTCAGGGGGTAAAGTGCCAGCAAAAGTGTCATGGACCAGATTAACTGCCGTGTTTGAAATGATTTCATGAGATATCCAATCGTTGTTATATATACATATCGTCATGTATTTAGAAAAAATATAAGCGCCCGTCAGGCGGACGCCGGAAGTTTGTCTTTGCATTGTTAAAAATATTGCCAGATAAACCAGCCGCCCACCAAGGCCACTACCAGGCCGCTGAGCCGCTTGGCCCAGAGAGAAAAGTTGACCACGCCGCGAGCCTTGACGAAGCCCTCGACAAAGCCGGTGAACGTACCGGCAAAGAGCATCAGCAGGCAGTGGCCGATGGCGTAAGTGAAGAGAAGGGCGATGCCGTAGAGCACCTGCCCTTTACTTGCAACGACGGTCAACAGTACAACCAGTACAGGTGTGGCACAGGGTGAAGATACGACACCAAAGAAAAGCCCGAGAAGAAAAGACCCGACCAGACCGCCGCGTTTCGGCTTGAAGTCCCGCTTGATGGGAAGGCGGATTTCGTAGAGCCCCATCAACTGCCCTCCCATGACCAGTGCTATGACTCCGGCGATGAGGTACCATGGCCCACCAAGGGTGCCGAACATGGTCCCAAGCAGACCGGCAGCAGCACCGAAGGCGGTGAATGTAAGTGAAAGGCCGAGAATGAAGGTCAGTGAGTAGCGGAAGGCTTTCCAGCGGTCTCCATCGCTATACCCGCCGACAAAGCCGACCACCAACGGGATGGTTGCCAGCACACAGGGAGAGGCGGAGGAGAGCACGCCGGCCAGAAAAACCGCGCCAAAGGCCAGCAGCGGGTAGGCAGCAACGAGCTGCTCGATGTTGTCAAGGAAGGTCATTTCAGCCCCGAACTCTTAAGTCCCTTGATAATGTCGGCTTTATCCATGAAGCCGATATGGCGATTGACCTCTTTCCCTTTGCCATCAAAGAAAATCTGGGTCGGTATCATCCGGATCTTGAATCTTTCGGCAGCGGCACTGTCTTCATGCACGTCTATGAAAAGGACGTTTGCTTTACCTTTGTACTCTCTGGAGAGTCCTTCCAGAATTGGCGCCATTTCCTTGCAGGAGAAACAGGTGCGCGCTCCAAGGTCAATGACCGTCGGCTTGCCGGAAACAAGCGTCTGATTGATGACTGTGGTCGTGGCTGAGGGGAGTTCGGCACATGCAGTGGATGCAGTCAGAAGCAGCAGAAAAGCGATCAATTTTCTCATGGCAGCATCCCCATGATCTCAGCTACGGAGGCGACCTTACCGGAAAATTTGACCTGACCGTCGATCACCAGTGCCGGGGTACTCATGACGCCATACTTCATGATCGAGGGGATGTCTTCTACCTTGGCAACCTCAGCCGACTTCCCGCTCTCTTCCAGAGCCTTTTTAGTATTTTCAAAAAGGGTCTTGCATTTGGCACAGCCGGTGCCGAGGACTTCGATTTTCATTGTTTGTCTCCTTGTATTACCCACGTGGGACTATTGCATTTTTATTTACAAAATGGCGTTGAACAGGTACCCGACAACGATAATGGCAGTTGCAACGATGCCGAAAAAGGTTGCCAGCAGCGGTTTCTTCAGCACATTGCTGAGGATGATCGCCTCGGGCAATGACAGGGCTGTGACCGCCATCATGAAGGCCAGTACGGTGCCGATTGCCATCCCTTTTTCCATCAAAGCGTGGACAATGGGGATCACCCCGGCAGCATTGCTGTAAAGCGGCACTCCCAGCGCTACTGCCACCGGCACGGCAAAGAAATTATCCCGGCCGGCCCAGCGGGCCAGAAAGTCAGCCGGCACATAACCGTGGATGAAGGCGCCTAGTCCGACACCGACTACCACATAGGGCCAGATCTTTTTCAACAGATCCAGGGTGTACTCTCGGGCATAATCAAGCTTTTCCCGGAAGTTCATGGCCTTGATCTCGCTGTTGCCGACCTGCATCTTCCAGACATAGTCCTGGACATACTTCTCCATCTTCAGCTTGCCGATGACGATGCCGGCAACAATGGCGACCAGCAATCCTGTGCCGATATAGATCAGAGCGATCTTCCAGCCGAAAAGCCCCCAAAGCATGATCAGAGCCACCTCGTTGACCATGGGTGACGAAATCAGGAAAGAAAAGGTGACTCCCAGTGGTATGCCGGACTCGACAAAGCCGATGAAAAGCGGCACTGCAGAGCAGGAGCAGAAAGGGGTGACAATGCCGAGGAGTGCGGCAAGGACGTTGCCGACGTATTCCCTCTTATGGGAGAGCATGCGCTTTGTCTTCTCGGGAGGAAACGAGGACCGGATTATTGCTACAACGAAGATGATAGTGGTGAGCAGCAGGAAGATCTTCAGGGTGTCGTAGATGAAGAAATCGAGTGCCTCGCCAGCGCGAGTGCCTGGGTCGAGCTCGATGAGGGTGAAGACAAGGTAGTCGGCGAACTGTTTCAGCATTTCAGCCCCTCTTTGCCTCTTTGATTAATCCGCTCCTGAATTCTATCTCGTGCTTTACAATTCCTTCCGCCCGGTCGATAATTTCAAAAACTTCAGGGTGCTTGACGGCATAGTAGATTTTCACCCCCTCCTTGCGCCGTGAAAGGATGCCGTGAGTCTGCATATAGGAAAGGTGGCGGGAAGTGTTCGACTGCTCCTCATTGATGGCCGGGAATATCTCGCAGACACAGCGTTCGCCGGCACGGAGGAAGTCGACGATTTTGAGTCTGGTCGGTTGGGCTAAGGACTTCAGTACATCGGCTAGATAGTGGGTTGCTGAACTCATAGGTTGGCTCCATTGATATATGACTATGTAATCATATATCAATGGAATGAACGACTGTCAAGAGTATACTCAGCAGTTTTTACAATTGTAACTTGCAATTCATCCGCCAATGCGGATATATTATAAACATGAAAAAACGCGTCCTATTCCTCTGCACCCATAATTCTTGCCGCTCCCAGATTGCCGAAGGCTTGGTCAACCATTACCTGGGTGACCGCCTCCAGGCGTTTTCTGCCGGCACCGAGGCGACCCGCGTCAACCCGCTGGCAGTCCGGGTGATGGCAGAACTTGGCATTAACATCTTGCACCACTATTCAAAAACCATCGATGAATTCGACGGACAGCACTTCGACCACGTCATTACACTCTGCGGTGATGCCAACGAAAAATGTCCACTCTTCTTCGGCGGTGTCCAGCGTGCCCATATGGGCTTCGATGACCCTTCACGCCTGTCCGGAACCGAAAAGGATGTCCTGCCGGAGTTCCGAAGAGTGCGGGACGAACTACGACAAAAACTGATCGAATTTCTTTCAGGAGAAAAACAATGACCGAACATCTGTCCCGGAAACTCTCCTTCCTCGACCGCTGGCTGACCCTCTGGATTTTCGCCG
Organism: Geobacteraceae bacterium; assembly: GCA_041500085.1. Lineage (GTDB taxonomy): Bacteria > Desulfobacterota > Desulfuromonadia > Geobacterales > DSM-12255 > VEOV01. The sequence goes on along the minus strand of JBGQLM010000104.1, from coordinate 3,066 downwards.
CCATGGCTCTGGGCGTCGGACTGGGCTTTTTCGTGCCCGGAGTCGAAGGATTCATCAACAGCTTTCAGGTCGGTACCACCAACATACCTATAGCTATCGGCCTGATCGTAATGATGTACCCCCCCTTTGCCAAGGTGAAGTATGAGGATATGCCGGAAGTTTTTCAGAACAAGAAGATATTGGGAATATCGCTGGTGCAGAACTGGCTGATTGGACCGGTGTTGATGTTCGTTTTGGCGGCACTGCTGCTGCCGGACAAGCCCGAATATATGGTGGGACTGATCATGATCGGTCTGGCACGTTGCATTGCCATGGTAATTGTCTGGAACGAACTGGCGAAAGGAAACACCGAGTACGCTGCCGGCCTGGTGGCCTTCAACAGTATCTTCCAGGTGCTTTTCTACAGCGTGTACGCCTGGTTCTTCATCACCGTGCTGCCGCCGCTGGTGGGGCTGAAAGGAGTGGTTGTTGATGTCAGCATTCGCCAGATTGCCGAGAGCGTCTTTATCTATCTGGGCATTCCCTGTATCGCCGGTGCCTTGACGCGTTTTGTTGGCGTGAAGATCATGGGTAAAGAACGCTACCACCGTGAATTCGTGCCGAAGATTAGCCCGCTGACCCTCATAGCCCTGCTCTTAACTATCGTTGTCATGTTCAGCCTGAAGGGCAACCTGATCGTCCAGTTGCCGATGGATGTGGTTCGTATCGCCATCCCGCTGGGTGTATATTTTATCCTCATGTTCCTGGTCTCATTCTGGATGGGTAAAAAGATGGGTGCCGACTACAGCAAGACCACTACCCTGGCTTTTACCGCAGCCAGCAACAACTTCGAGCTGGCCATTGCCGTAGCTATTGCGGTCTTTGGGCTCAATTCGGGCGCTGCTTTTGCTGCGGTTATTGGCCCCTTGGTTGAGGTACCGGTCATGATAGGGCTGGTTCATGTCGCTTTCTGGTTCCAGCGCCGCTGGTTCCCCGTTCAGGCATGAGGAGAAAGCGTGTTGACGAATTATTTGCGTAATCCCCCTAAAAACCTCTTTTTCACCGGCAAGGGTGGCGTAGGCAAAACCACCACCTCTGCAGCAACCGCCATCGTCCTGGCTGACAGTGGCAAGCGGGTGCTGCTGGTCAGCACAGATCCCGCTTCCAACCTGGACGAAGTGCTGGGTTTGGCCTTGTCGGCTGAACCGACGCAGGTGCCGGGCGTCCCCGGTCTCTTTGCATCCAATGTCGATCCTGTAGAGGCTGCCGCTGCCTACCGGGAACAGATGGTTGGCCCCTATCGAGGCATCCTGCCCGAGGCCGCCATACGCAGCATGGAAGAACAGCTCTCCGGCGCCTGTACGGTGGAGATCGCCGCCTTCAACGAGTTTGCAACTTTGATGGGGAATCCGGCCGCAGTGGAGAACTTCGACCATATCGTCTTCGACACGGCCCCCACCGGTCATACCCTGCGCCTGCTCTCCCTGCCCGCCGCCTGGAGTGACTTCATCGATACCAATGTTGGCGGCACCTCCTGTCTCGGTCCGCTGGCAGGATTGAAAACCCAGCACCTTCTCTACGAGAACACCCGCCGTTCACTCGGGGATGCAACACAAACCCTGGTGATTGTCGTCAGCCGCCCGGATATTGCCCCACTAACAGAAGCGGCTCGCGCCTCTGCCGAACTGCAGGAACTTGGGGTCGCCAATCAGCATCTGGTAATTAACGGTGTATTACAGTTGACTGACCCAAGCGATGCCGTAGCTGTTGCTCTGCGGGAACGGAACATGAAAGCTCTGGCGGGAATACCGAAGGCGCTGACCCTGCTGCCACGAACCGAACTGCCGTTGCGCGGAACCGAATTGGTCGGAATTCCTGCATTGCGAGCGTTCTTTTCACCTGAGAGTCACGTACCCTCGACCACAAGCGCCGCACAATTTACCCCTCTGCCGGCGCCGCTTAAAAATCTTCTCGATAGGCTGGCATCCATGCCTGGCGTGGTGATTATGACCATGGGGAAAGGGGGCGTGGGAAAAACCACCCTGGCAGTGACCATTGCAACCTCTTTGGCAGGGCGTGGCAAAAAGGTGCATCTGACGACCACCGATCCGGCAGCGCATGTCGCCTTGACCCTGGGTGAAGTACCGCAAGGGATGCAGGTGAGCCGTGTTGATCCTGAAGCTGAAACCGCTACGTATCGCAATGAAGTTCTCGCTACCGTAGGTGCGAATCTGGACGATGAAGCACGGGCACTGATGGCAGAAGACCTCCGCTCACCCTGTACGGAAGAGATTGCTGTTTTCAGGGCATTTGCAAAAATAGTTGATCAGGGAAGCGACCGCTTTGTGGTCATTGACACCGCTACCACCGGTCATACGTTGCTGCTGCTGGATGCTTCCGAATCGTACCATCGGGAAGTGTCTCGTTCCATGAGCGATATCCCGGAAGCGGTGCGGCAGCTTCTGCCACGTTTGAGAGATCCCGGTTTCACCAAAGTCTTTCTGGTGACCCTGCCGGAGGCGACCCCGGTCCATGAAGCGCTGGCTCTTCAGGCCGATCTGCGCCGGGCAGGCATAGAACCGGCAGGCTGGGTCGTTAACCAGAGCCTGGCGCCACTAGCCGTTACTGATCCGGTCATGTCACAACGCCGGGTACGGGAATTCCGCTATATCGATGAGGTGGTTCGTCAGGGTTTGCCAACCTTCCTGGTTCCCTGGCTGACTGAACCGACAACACTCTTTTAAACCGAAAAACATCAAAGGAGATTTACCATGAAGATTGAAATCTACGATCCTGCCATGTGCTGTTCAACCGGAGTCTGCGGGCCAGGCGTTGACCCTGAACTGGTAAGAATTCAGGAAGCGCTGCGCCAGATTCAGAAGCAAGCGCCCGATGTTCAAGTTGTGCGTTCTGGCCTCACCACCGAACCACAGGCATTTGTTGCCAACACCGCCGTGTCCGAGCTGTTGAAGAGCGAAGGTCCGGAGTGCTTGCCACTCGTGTTTGTAGGCGGAGATCTGGTCAGCAAAGGTAGCTACCCGTCCAATGTGCAGCTTCTGGCAATGCTGAACCGAGTTGGAATCACTG
>JBGQLM010000103.1:0-15120 GCA_041500085.1 Geobacteraceae bacterium | reverse complement strand
CTGTGTGGAAGGCCAAGGTGAGGAAGAGGGTTACCGCGAGGACCTTCCGCCACTCCTTCGCTACCCACCTGCTGCAGGCCGGCTACGACATCCGCACCATTCAGACCAAGCTCGGTCATGCCAGTCTCAAAACCACAATGATCTACACCCACTGTGTGCCGGTTCGGACTATCAAGGAGGCGCGTAGCCCGTTGGATTTCTGAGAGGCAGGCTGAAGACTGAAGGGAAAACCATGCGAAAACGGGCTGAAGGTTGAAAAAGCTCACAACTTCTGCCGGCAGAATTCAGGGGTTAACCATCTGATTCACAACAATTAATTGCTTAAAATTGAGCAAAATATCCGGCCTTCTAATTAGATTCAACTCACCGCACCACTTCATCATATTGAGCTTCTGGTTCGTGACAGCGCCCGTTATTTTCCGCACCGCAAGCGGTGAATATGGCCGGCATTCACCGCACAAGCAAAGAAAAGAGCCGCAAATGGTCGGGTCAATCGTCAGTGGTGTGGCGGAGCTTCTTTTTGAGAGCGGTCACTTTTTTAGAGACAAGTCGTCTTTCGACCGAAGATTTCGTGGCCCTGGTGGCGATTCGTGGCCGTTTTTTCAGCGTTCGCCGGTGCAGTGCCGCGGCCAGCCGCTCCATGGCGACCTCCCGGTTGCGGTGCTGCGACCTCGACTCGGTTGCCTGTACGACGATGCCTGTAGGGAGGTGTCTTATCCTCACTCCCGAGTCTGTAGTGTTGCGATGCTGTCCGCCCGGACCCGAGGCGCGGAAATAATCGATCGAGATGTCGGACTCTTTAATTTCGATGCTCACAAAGCCTCATTTGTTCAGCCCCGCAAACTAAAAGTTCAAGGGGAGTGAATATTGGTTCAATGGCAGCATATTACCACTTTCCGGCTCATATTTTATTAGAAAATAACGATAATATCTGGTAAAAACAGTAAGTCATCAGACAGTTAAATTTCGGGAGACGAAATGATCAAGACCAACAACCTTAAGATAAAGAGCATCACCCCGATTATTGCTCCGACCGACCTTCGCCAGGTATTTCCGTTGAACGACGGCGGGAGCGAATTCATAACATCCAGCCGCGAGCAGATCAAGGCCATTCTCCGGGGGACCGACAAACGCCTCATGGTCGTAGTAGGACCCTGCTCGATCCATGATCCGGTCGGTGCCATCGATTATGCAAAACGATTGTCCGCTCTTGCTGCGGAGCTTTCGGACCAGCTCTTTATCATCATGAGGGTCTATTTCGAGAAGCCCAGGACGACAGTCGGGTGGAAAGGGCTTATCAATGATCCGGATATGGACGGTTCTCACAGGATATCCAAAGGCCTCGGAGTCGCCCGGAACCTTCTGTGCAAGATAACTGAACTGAGACTCCCCGTGGCAAATGAAATGCTCGACCCCATCACACCGGAATACCTTGCCGACATGATCTGCTGGGGTGCGATCGGCGCCCGCACTACCGAATCGCAGACTCACAGGGAGCTTGCCAGCGGCCTGTCATTTCCCATCGGGTTCAAGAACGGCACGGACGGCAATCTCCAGATCGCCATCGATGCCATGATAGCGGCTCTGCATTCTCACAGCTTCCTGGGGATAAACCGCGAGGGGCTTTCATCTATTGTCCAGACAACCGGAAATCCCGAGGTTCATATCGTGCTCAGAGGGAGCGGGAAAAAGCCCAACTACGGGCCGGAAGATATTCTGAAAACCGAGGAGATGCTCGGTAAAGCGGGTCTTCTTCCCACGATCATGGTCGATTGCAGTCACGGAAACTCGGAAAAGAACCACGAGAAGCAGCCTGCTGTCCTCGATGCGGTCCTTTCCCAGATCGAGGCCGGGAACAGCTCCATATCCGGAGTCATGATCGAGAGCTACCTTGAGAATGGGAGTCAGCCTATATCTGCGGATCTGTCAAAACTGAAGTACGGGGTTTCGATTACTGACAAGTGCATAGACTGGGTGACCACGGAGCGCATTCTCCGCGATGCCCACAAGAGGCTGAAAAAATGCGGCGGGCGGAAGCTTACGACGAAATAAGCTCAAGTCCCCCTTTGAAAAAGGGGGACTTGAGGGGATTTGCCGTTCAGTCCCAGAACAAATCCCCCCTCGCCCCCCTTTTACAAAGGGGGGTAACAATTGCAAAAACGCTATTCCGGCATCTCCATGAGAGAGACATCCATGGCGATGCCGGTTTTTTCTTTTATGGCCCGGTTGACCTTCTCCCATGAGACCTTGCCGGTCGCACGATGTTTCTTCAGCAGGCGGTTCACCTCTGCGGGCATATCAACCACATACTCGTAAGAGTCGTTATTCACCTCAAGGAATACTTTCCCTTCTTCAGTGACCTCAACTTTCACCGGCTGATAGATAATCTCCCCGTTCATCGGCACAGATACCTCCCTGAACAGTTTCTCCATATGTTCAGGCATTACCCTGATGCAGCCATGGCTGCTGTAACTGTTTATGGAAGCCGGCCTGGTCGTGCTGTGAATAAGTATCCCCGAGAGGGTGGTTCTCATGGCATATCTGCCGAGTGGATTCTTTGGCCCCGGAGGGACGATCTCCAGGACCTCTTCACCATTTTCCTCCATCTCTTTCTGAATCGATGGCGGGATCCGCCAGGTTGGATTCTCTTTCTTGTCTGTTATCTGGAACTTGCCGACCGGAGTACGCCAGATCGTGCTCTCCTTCTTTTTTGAGATCCCGAGGGCAACGGGGTATATTGCGCATACCTTGCCGTTGCGGAACAGATAGAGACTTCGGTCAGGGATATTCACAACTATTCCGTTGCGTATCGTTTTTGGCACGATTCTGCGGTTGTTGTAACGGATCTTCTGGTTGGCAGCGAGAGAGCCATCCGGTTTCAACCGGTTCATTCTGGCGAGGTCTCTCAGGCGGACACCAAGTTTCGAGGCGACAAGCCTTAGAGTCTCCCTCTTCTTGACAATGTATATCCCGTTCCCTCCGATGATCCGGTCAGAGAGACCTGTCTCCGTGAAATCGTCTTCCGAAGCTTCATCAACCGGCAAGGGGAGGGGGGGCGGTTCAGGTTGAAGGGCAGGCTCTGCAGGAATGATCTGTCCGGCACTGCTCAAAGTAGTGAAAACCGGTTTTGCAGCGGGCTGTTCGAGGGATGCAGAGTTCAGTTTCTCATCGACTTTGTAACTGAGGAGCAGCCTGCCTTTAAGGATGGCAAGATTGAACATCTGGTCGGCTTCGGCAACTTCACCGCGGTTATATCTGTTTTCGGCATTTTCAATAGTGGAGACAAAGCTTTTATACTCGTCCGGGAAGCTGATCCCCGTCTTTGAGTCCTTGAGGGTTTTCAGAAGTTCGAAGGCGTCGTATCGCGGAGGAGGTGCTGACGCAAAAGAGTCTGCGATTGCCACTGCAACAAGGAGTACCACAAGAATGATCCGTTTCATGCAGATAACTCTACTCCCTTATGGATTCGTGTTCGGGAAGTGCCTTCGCCGGGACAATGCCGTATTTCTCCATCCTGTAGATAAGCGTGTGACGGGGAATCTTCAGGAAGCGCGCAGCAGCTGCCTGGTTCCAGCCTGAACGGTTCAGCGCCTCGGTAACTATCTCCTGCTCCAGCTTTTCCAGAGAGTACCCTTCCTCAGGGAGATTCAGGATTTTACCCGATAATTTTGCCGCTTCAGATGTTCGAACCTTGTCGGGAATGTCATCCAGAGTCAAGTTGTCACTACTGCGCATTATCAGCAGCCTTTCTACCATATTCTCGAGTTCCCTGACATTGCCGGGCCAGCTGTATTTCCGAATTGCCGCAAGTGATGGCTCGTCGAATCTGACTTCCGTTGCACCGTGCTTGATGCAGAAGTGCCTGAGCAAAAGCGTTATATCTTCCTTCCGCTCGCGTAACGGGGGCAAGTGAATGGGGATTACCGCAAGCCTGTAGTAGAGGTCTTCCCGGAAGCCGGATTCCCCAAGAGCTTTTTCGATATCCAGATTCGTGGCAGCAATGACCCTGAAATCTATCTTGCGGGGGTGAGAGCTGCCGACAGGCTCTATTTCCTTCTCCTGCAATACTCTCAACAGCTTTGGCTGAAGCTCGATGGGGAGCTCCCCCACCTCGTCAAGAAAGATAGTCCCTCCATCAGCCAGCTCGAATTTCCCTGGCTTATCCCTGACAGCTCCGGTGAAAGCCCCTTTGAGGTGGCCGAACAGCTCACTCTCCAGAAGGTCTCGCGGGATGGCAGAGCAGTTGATGGCGATGAAGGGAGATGCTTTTCTGGAGCTCAAGGAGTGAATCGAGCGTGCGACAAGCTCTTTGCCGGTGCCGGATTCGCCGGTGATAAGTACAGAGGCCTCGGTGTCCGCAACTTTCCGGACAATGGCAAAGACCTTTTCCATCTGCTGAGAGGAGCCGACAAGCGTCCTGAAGTCGTTTCTGTCGGCCAGCTCCTCTTTCAGCTTCCTGTTTTCGGCCGTTACATCGATAAATTGCAGCGCTTTTGCCGCAGTAAGAAGAAGTCCATCACGGTTGAACGGCTTGGTGATGTAGTCGTAAGCCCCGGCTTTCATCGCCTGAACCGCGATATCGATCGTCCCGAAGGCCGTTACCATTATGACCAGGGTTGCCGGTGAAATTCTCTTTACTGCGCTGAGCAGCTGCATGCCGTCCATACCCGGCATTTTCATATCTGTGATTACCAGAGGGAAGATGGTGGATGTGAAAAGGGCAAGACCCTCCTCGCCTGACGCGGCAGCTGTTACAGTATAGCCGGCCTCCTGAAGATTGTACTCAAGAACCCGTCTGAGCGAGGCATCGTCATCGATAATCAGGATATTTTGCTTCATCAAGCTTCCTTTGAAAAGCTAAAGCGGCAGATCCGGTTGCTGTGACGGCAGGCTGACGACAACTGTCGTACCTTTGCCAGGTTCACTTGCAATTTCCAGGCTTCCGCCATGCCCCTCGATAATCTTTCTGCTTACTGCAAGCCCAAGACCTGTTCCATCAGCTTTAGTGGTAAAAAACGGCTCGAAGATCCGGTTTATGATGCTGCTGTCGATCCCTGAGCCGCTATCCTTGAAAATGATCTCTGCTGCAGTATCGGTTAGCCGGGTGCTGATTGAGACGGTTCCTCCCGGCAGGGTTGCCTGCAGTCCGTTATTGATGATATTCAGAAAAGCCTGCCTGAGCTTCTCCCCGTCACCTCTGGTCATGATCTTGCCACTGCTCCGGAATTCGGGGAGCAGGATAATTCCCCGCTCCCTTGCCAGGTTTTCAGTAAGCTTTACAATCGTCTCCAGCTCTTCGGTAATTGAACAACTTTTCATGTCGAATGGCTGCTGGCGGGCCATTTTCAGGAAGTCCTCGACGACATTGTTCAGCCGCTCCGTCTCCTTGATCTGGATCTCTATGAATTCATGCTTTTTGGATCCAGGGGGGTAGTCGTCCTTGAGGATCTCTGCAGTTCCCCGAATCGAGCCGAGCGGATTCCGGATCTCATGTGCCAGGACTGCTGCCATCTCTCCGAGGGATGAAAGTTTTTCGGCACGACGGAGCTGATCCTCAACCGCGATAATCCGGTCGGATTGTTCCTGCAGTTTTCTGTATGAATCTTCAAGCCCTTCAGCAGTCCTCTGTAGTTGAAGGCTCTGCTCGCGCTCCCGCTGTGCAAGCAGACCGGTAAGGCTTCCGACGATATTGTAGAGGAGTATCTCGAGATATTTCTCCATCTCCATGGAAAGGTGCCCTCCCCACTGGAAAAGAATATGGGGGGTATATACGATACTGACAATGATTGCGCAGCCAAGTCCTCCCCTGAAGCCGAACCAGAGAGCGGCAAGGATTATCGGGATATAATAGAAACGTTGGAAGATATCGTGCAGGTAGTGGAGATGCAGGGGGGTCAGATAATGAAGCAGGCTTATGCCGAGAATTGATGATGCAATTATCGCTATTCTGAGAGATGACGATTTCATGGCAGAGCGGTCAGCTCTTGAGTTGACAGACGATGCTTTCCGGAGTGAGCGTTACTTCAGTCTGGATGCCGGTTGCCATCTCTTTCAAGGGGGCCCTCCCCGAGGCAAGTTCCGCTTCTCCTATGATCAGGGTATATCTGCAGGAAAGTTTGTCTGCACGGCGCATCTGGCTTTTCATGCTCTTCCCTTCATAATCGAATTCGACCGAAACTCCGCTGTGCTGGAGTTCGCAGGCGATGCCGAAAGCGCTCTTTTCTGCCTGTTCGCCGAGTGCGACGATAAAGAGTTCCGGTGAAGTGGAGAACTTTGCAGCATCGAGCAGCAGGGCAACTCTCTCGACACCCATGGCAAAGCCGATTCCCGGGATCGATGGCCCGCCGAGATCAGCAATCAGCCCGTCGTATCTTCCCCCCGCGGCGACGGCACTCTGGGCTCCGAGCAGTCCGGTAACCATCTCGAAAGTGGTCCGGGTGTAGTAATCAAGACCTCGTACCATCCTGTTGTTTATCCGGTATGGGGTCGAGACGAGTTCAAGATATTCACGGGTCGATGCAAAATGGGAGTCACATCCGGCGCAGAGGTGGTCCAGCATAGCCGGTGCTCCTGTCGTGGCTTTTTTACATCCCTCAACCTTGCAGTCCAGCGCACGCAACGGGTTGGTTTCAAAACGACGGCGACAGTCTTCGCAAAGGGAGTCCAGTCTTGAGCGGAGGAACTCTTTAAGTGTTTCACGGTAGGCAGGACGACATTCAGGACAGCCGAGAGAGTTTATCTCCAGTGACGGCTCATCCAGTTCCAGTGCTGCAAAGAACTGGGAAAGCATGGTAAGGATTTGTGCGTCAATCTTGGGGTTTGCGACTCCGGTAACCTCGGCCCCTATTTGATGGAACTGACGGTAACGGCCTTTCTGCGGACGTTCGTAACGGAACATCGGGCCCATGTAGTAGAGCTTGCTGACGGGATCGAGAGCATAAAGCTTGTGCTCGATGAATGCCCTCATTACGCTGGCTGTCCCCTCCGGCCGGAGCGTCACCCGGTTTTCACCCTTGTCAGTGAAAGAGTACATCTCCTTTTCAACGATGTCGGTGGTGTCTCCGATGGAACGGGCAAAAAGGTCGGTCTTTTCCAGGATGGGAATGCGGATTTCAGATAAACCGTAGCGGCTGAAAACATCTCTTGCAGTTGTTTCTATATGTTGCCACTTCTCTACTTCACCGGGGAGGATATCGTTAAAGCCTTTTATAGCTGTTATTGACACTCTTTCTGCTCCAAATCTGCTGCAAGGCTGTCTGAAATATGGGAAACAATATTCTTCCCGGAGGCCTTGCCGTGATACATCGCACGGTCAGCCATCTCCAGCAGTTCGAGTTTGGATTTTGTATCTTCAGGAAAGCAGGCAAAGCCGAGGCTTGCTGTCAGTTTTACCTCAGTGCTATCACCCAGTATGAACTTGTGCTGATCAATCGTTTTACGAATACGTTCTGCTACAATTGATGCACCCTGCCTGCCGGTTTCAATAAGGATTAACGTATATTCGTCTCCGCCGTACCGTATGACGATATCAACTTCACGGACGGATTTCTTGAGGACAGCACCGATCTCCTTGAGGACCCGGCTGCCTATCAGATGCCCGTAAGAGTCATTTACGGTTTTGAGCGCATCGACATCAAGGAATATTACCGCCATGCTCAGACCGTATCGTTCGGCCCTCTTGATCTCCCGTTCGAGAGATATTTCCAGGTATCTGTAGTTGTATAGTCCGGTCAGTTCGTCAATGTTGAGGAGGTCTTTTGCGACCGAGTAGCGCCCGGCATTTTCAAGGGCAAGAGAAGACTGCTCCACCAGAAAGTGGATATTGCCGGATTTTAACGGGGTGATCAGCTCCCGGCCGGTGTTGTTCAGAAGGATTATGACTCCCTGGAGGACCGATTTGCTGCTGAGCGGCAGGAGCAGGAATTCAGCTTCTTCTCCGACAGGAAGAGTGGACAGTTTTGTCTTCAGACTTACCGGCTCAGAAAAATTCTCATCCTCCCAGTTGAATACAAGCTTGATCTCTTCATTGATAAGGTCGGCCTCCTCATGTGAAAGCCCCTTGGTCTCCATTAGATAGATCTCTCTGCTGGCATCCCTGAGGCAGGAAAAGCCTTTTTCAACCCCTGTTTCCTTGATTACAGCTTCCAGTACCAGAGACTGTATCCTGTCGATGTCTATGCAGTTGGCAATTGTCTGGCTGGTCTGGAAAAGCCTGATCTGGTCTTTAAGCCCCTGGTTCTCGTCCAGCAGTTGCCTCTGCTCCATGGCGAGCTTGACAACATGCTTGAACTCGTCGTGGCTGATCGGTTTTATCAGATAATCTCTGGCACCGTTTTTGAGAGCATAGATGGCCGACTCCATGTTCCCGTAGCCGGTTACCACGATGACTTCGGTGTCGCTATCCAGCTGCTTTGCTCGAGAGAGAACGTCAAGACCGCTTATATCCTGAAGCACCATGTCGGTGACTACAAGGTCGTAGCTGCTGTTCGTGAGCCTGAAGAGGGCTTCATTGCCTGACGATGCCGTGTCTACCAGATAACCGTCTTCTCTCAGGAGATCGGAAAAAATCTCCCTGAAAAAGGCATCATCTTCAACCAATAGAATCTTACCCATCAAAATGCTCCTGATTAAGGGAGATATTATTATATTTATATCGGGCTAAAAATACAGAACAATGATGGAAGTGTCAATTAAATTGCCTTTCTAAAAGCTGATATTACGGGCTTTTTACCACTTTTCGGGAAGATTACGGTTATTGTGCCGTCAAGATCAGTCCTGAACGTTTTTATGCCGCGTACCGATAACTTTTCAATAGTCTCAATGGCCGGGAGTTTGAAGTTGTTGTTGTAGCCTGCCCCGATCAAGGCGATTTCCGGCGAAACGGCATCGAGAAAGCGGTAGTACGAAGAGTAGCGGCTTCCGTGATGAGGTACTTTAAGCAGGGAGGAGCGAAGATCTGCACGTTTCTGAATGAGCTGGTACTCTGTTGCTACGCCGATATCTCCGGTAAACAGGGCGGAAATCCGCTCTGAATCCAGGCGCAGGACGAGGGAAGTCTCATTAAGGTCGTCATTCAACCGGTAAAGAGATTTATCCGTGAAGGGGTGCAGGCATTTTACACGTATGCCGGATATTTCCTTCTGCGGTGAACCGGAATTGCAGATTTTTATCGGTATGCCGCGCCGCTTCAGGACCTCTTTGAGCCTGCGGTAATCTTCTCCGGTATTCAGCCCGCTTTCCCAGAACTCTCCGACAGGAAGCTCTGACGCAACGGCAATCAATCCCTGAATGTGGTCGGGATGAGCGTGGCTCAGCACCAGGTAGTCGATCCTTCTTACACCGGATCTTCGCAATACGGGGAGCAACAGCTTTCTTCCGATATCCCACCCTTTGTCAAAAAGCGACCCCCCTCCGTCGATCAGCATCCGCTCCCCGTTACCGAAAGTAATGAGAGTCGATTCTCCCTGCCCGACACTCAGGAAATCTATCCTGAGCGCAAAGTCCCGCTCTTTTTCCGGCAGTTGGTGAAGAAGTATGATGAGGAGCGGCGCGGCTGCAAGAAGAGTATACTTTGCACGGTCGTTCAGGATGACTGTCATCAGCAGCAGTGCAGCAAGAAAGATGATGATGTCTGCTTCAGTAGGGATGAATACCGGGAGTAATGGTATGCGGTCCAGGTATGTAATTATCGAGTTTGACAGAGTCACCAGAAAGCCGGCTGCCTTCAGAAGCCACCCGGCCATTGCCGGTGCCGGAAAAATCAACGGGAGCGAAGCAAAACCGGTCACAACTGCACCGTAGCCGAGAACGGGTACTATGAAGAAGTTGCTGACAATCCCGGTGGCAGAGCTCTGCTGAAAATAGAATGCCACCGGGATGAGCGTTGATAGTATTGCGGATAGTGATGCAGCGGTGAAGAGGATGATGGTCCGTTCCCATCCGGTTTCTACGGACTCGAATCTTTTCATGATCAAGGGGGTTATGACAGCCATCCCCCACAGTGAAATAAAAGAGAGCTGAAAAGAGATGTCGTAGAGATTTGCCGGGTTGATGAGCAGAAGCGCTACGGCGGCAAGTGCCAGAGAGTTCAGATGATCCGTCTCCTGTTCCAGAAGAAGTCCGACCATCAGGACGGCGAGCATCAGTACGGATCGCGCGGTTGCCGGTGCTGCACCTGAGAGGAACATATAATAAAGTATTATCGGAAGAGTTGCTATAAAGGCGAAGCGTCTGAAGTTCAGATAAAGGAGCAGGGCCGGGAAGATCCTGGAGATGATGAAGCAGAGCTGGAGAAGAGCCAGGGCGATGATCCCCACGTGAAAACCGGAGATGGAGAGGATATGATTGACGCCTGTCCTGCTGTAGGAATCTTTCATCGCTTGAGGGATGCCAGACATGTCACCGATGAGAAGTGCTTTCATGATCCCGCCTTCGATTCCGGGAAGGATTTTCATGATAAAATTGCCGATGTCCCTTGCCATGGTGTCGAAGTGACGCTGGAATCCGGATTCACCCCTGCCGTGGAGCAGGATGATATCTGCATCACTCTTTACAAAGGATGTTGCGACAATACCTTTCAAGGCATAAAAACGCTCAGAGTCGAACTCTCCCGGCGTTCCGAGATTCCTGGGCGGTCGCAGTTTACCGCTGAAGCGTATCCTGTCCCCGGTGTAAAGATTCCTTGAACTGCTTCCCACACGTAACAGGAGTAGCCCGTTCAAATGAATCGGTACGTCATCAGCGTCTGCCTGTTTGGCAGAATCAACCCGGATAAGAAGTCTGTAGCCGCCATCCTTGAAGTCGGGGCGCTGTTCAATCACCCCTTCTACAGAAAGGGGAATGTTTATCTTTTGTTCGAGGGCAAGGTGCTGCTGCGGGTCTCCGATGACCGTAGGCTGTATCAAGAGATTCCCGGCTATGAACAGTAGGGGGGAGAGAGCCAGTGGCAGGAGATGCCGTGATGATAAGAAGAAAAAAGGGAGCGGAAGCAGCAGCAGGCTGAGCCATGAAAGTTCGGGGAGGAATATCCCCGAACTTACTGCTGCAACGATCCCCAGGGATAATGAACAGAACGGAAGGATCAGAGGGGGCAGCCGGAGTACGGCTTTCAAGTCACCTTCTCTCTTTGAACTTGTCCTGAAGCGACTTGATGATACTGTCGAGCTCTTCAGGCTTTATCAATGTGTCACTGCTCCGGGCAGATTTGGTTACCGATGCATAATCAGCCGGTGAGGTCAGCTTTTTGCTGACTTCTATGACATCGACGCCTCCGGTCGGAGGCACTGATAACTGAAGCGAATTGGCACCCTTGGGGAGCCTGAAAGTCCCGATATCCACCCAGTCAAAGGACGGGCCGCCCTTGAATATTCCCGCCTTTGATGCAAAGCCTGCTGTCAGCTCCGGCCCTAGAAAGTGAACCCTGATTCCATAAACCGATAAGCTTTCAGTCTGGAGGGGGATGAGAAGGGTTGCCGGAGCATATCCTGCCCTGAGCCATCTCGGAGCAACAGTTTTACCCTTGATCTGTTTGTCGGTGACATAAAAGCCGGCCGGGGTCGGTGATACGGAGACAGCCTGAATTACTTTTTTGACATATCCTTTGTCTTCCGGCAGCTGCGGCTCAAGGGCCAGAAGTGACGCAGTTATCTCGTCAAGAGCACCACCGGTGAGCTGGGCAGAAGGATTCCACCCCGCAAGGGGTTCTACTCCTGCATATGACGGCGCAGTCAGGATAATATAGTCGATTGCGCCACCAGGAGGTATCACGGCGTTAAAGTCGAGGATGCCTGCAGGGATGAAAGCCTCCCCCAGCACGGACTCGTTCAGATTCGAACCGCTGTTCAGCTTGAAGGCTTTTCCGGCTATAGACCAGAGTTGGGCATCCCCCTTGGCAGACGCCTTGATCGTGTATTTGCCGGAGATCGGGACAAAGACCCTGAAGTGGATTGCCGTCTGTGAGCCTTGCCCGTGGATCCAGCCCTTGCCGGAAAACGCACCGAAAAGCGGGTAGTCCCTGACGACAACACTATCACTTTGCCGGTCATAGATTTCCTCAGCTTCAAACTTGAAGTTTCTGTTACCCCCCAGAATGGCGAAGTAATCCTTTTCAGCCGGGCTGTCAGGAAGCCCTTCGCCCCATCCCAGTGCGTCAACGAGTTTTTTAGCAAAAACAAGCTGCGTAACGGCAGTTGCAGGCGCTTTTTCAGCAGCAGAAGCAGGTCCGGATACAGCAACAAGTGATACGGTCAGTAATAATATCAGCACTCTTTGCATCGTCGCACCTCCGACAGCAGATAATGTTTGGGAATCGACTATATCATATCATTCGTTGGATGGAAAGCAGGGTGGAACCGTTGCTAAATAGTTGCAGAGAATATGGAAGTAAATCGATTTTGCTGTTATACTCATCCTGGATTTTTCAGCCTCTTGGTCGATTTTCGCAAAGGGAGTAGCAAAGATGTCTTTTGGCGGAGAACTGGAGCATCTGCCTATCGTGGACGTGATCCAGCTTATAAATTCAAGCAGAAAATCGGGTCTCCTTACCGTTAAAGGCCGTAAAGGGGAGAGTCAGCTTGTCTTCAAGGACGGCTATATTGTCAGCGCTACCCATCTGAACAACAGCGTCAGGATAGGGCAACTTCTTGTCGATATGGGGATGATCTCCCAGGATCAGCTGGAGCAGGCACTCAAGAAGCAGCAGCTTGACGGAGAGGCCAGAAAGCCGCTTGCAATCACCCTGATAGAGATGGATCTGCTCAATGAGCAGGATGCTTATAAAGGGCTGCAGCAGCTGATCGAGATGACTATTGTCGAGATCCTGACCTGGAAAACGGGTAAATTCATCCTGGAACACGAGGTGGAGGTGGCTGACAGCGAATTCAGGTACTATCCGGAGAAAATGAGCCATGAGGTAAACCTGAATACTCAGAGCATTCTGATGGATGCGCTTCGGATATTTGATGAAAGGAAGCGTGACGGGCTGATCGATGATGAGTCTGATGAGTCGGAAGCCATGGCAGCAATAGTCGAAGAGCTCATTTCTGTCGATGATCTTGGTCTTTCAGAGATCGACCATATAACTGCCAGACTCCCCCAGGCGTTTTCCGGAGCTGCAGAGCTTGACCCGGTAAGCTTTCAAAGGGCAAGGATAACAGAGCTTGCGCCGCAGTTGCCGGAGGCGGACAAAGAAAAACTTGCATCACTCCTGGCAAGACATACGCTTCCTCCCGGCGCAGAAGATATGTCACTTTCGCCGTTGGTAATAATCAGCTCGGACAGCCTGTTGATTCATTGCCTGGGAGTCTTGTCGCGGAGTTTGGGGGCCGGCCTGGAGGCCTTCGGGAGTGCCCAGGAGTTTGTGTCTCAGGCCCAACCCCTGTTGAAAGACGGGACCGTTCTGCGCACGATCATCGATGCCCCGTCTGCTGGTAACGGGGCACTTAAGTCAGTACTAGACCTGCAAAGAACTCTTTCCAGCCGGTTTCAGGGTATCGTCATGATTCAGCTCGAACAGGGACAGGGGATCGGCTTCACCCTGGGTTCATACCGGTGCGGGGTGAGGACGGTGCTGCCGAAGCCGTCCCTGCAAGGAGGATCGTCTGCGGATGATTTTATCGGGCTGATCAATTTTCTTCCCGAGTATCTCCTCAACTGCTGAGCTTCGGCGACATGCCGCCTTAGCCCGGCGGCAAGGCGTCCAGCAGCTCTCGTACCATTCTGAGCAGTGCCTGCGGGGGCGCTGGCTTGGAAATAAAGTTGATATCTTCCATCATAACCCCTTTTTTCTGAATGTCGTCCGCCGTGTATCCGCTGGTAAACAGCGTCACAACATCGGATCTGATGGACTGCATCTTCGTCAACGTCTCATGGCCGTTCATCTTCGGCATCACCACATCCATGATTACAAGTCTTATCTCATCCGGATGTGCGCTGAATCTTGCCAAGGCATCCTGACCGTCCACCGCTTCCAGCACCCGGTAGCCGTTCTGCTCCAGTAATGTCCGGGTGAAGTTTCGTACTTCAGTATTGTCCTCTACCACCAGTACAGTTTCGTTCCCCCCGGTCATGACCTCCATGGCTTCGGCCAGACGCTTGGGTGCAGGTTCTCCCTTCGCCAGCGACAGATAGATCTTGAAAGTGGTGCCGTTACCGGCTTCGCTGTTGACGGTAACGAAACCATTGTGCTGCTTGATGATCCCGTAAACGATTGACAGGCCGAGTCCCGTCCCCTTTCCCACATCCTTGGTGGTAAAGAATGGCTCGAAGATCCGCGTCTGGGTCTCCTCATCCATCCCTTGACCGTTGTCACTGACGGTCAACAAGGCATAGTCTCCCGAGGTGTCTGACCCGTGGCTCTTTCCGTAATCCTCGGTCATTCTGAAATAGCTGGTCTCGATGGTCAACGACCCTCCGTCAGGCATGGCGTCACGGGCATTGGTAGCCAGGTTGATGATGACCTGGTCGATCTGTCCGGGGTCGGCCATTACGATCAATTCTTCGTCGCTCAGGCGGGTCTGCAGCTTGATCTCTTCGCTGATCAGTCGTCCCAGCATCTTTTCGATGCTGATGATGATGCTGTTCAGATCGGTTGGCTGCAGGGTGATTATCTGTTTTCTGCTGAAGGCAAGCAGTGCCTGAGTCAGGTGGGTTGCCCGGTCGGCAGCGGCAAGGATCTCTTCCAGGTACTGCACTCCTTTTTCGTCGTTCTTTAACCTCGCCTCCGCCAGGTTGCCATAGCCGATGATGACGGTAAGGATGTTGTTGAAGTCGTGTGCTACTCCGCCGGCAAGCTGGCCGATTCCTTCCATCTTCTGGGAATGGCAGAGCTGGGTTTCCAGATTCTTACGCTCCGCGATTTCCCCCCGGAGAAGCACGTTCGCGGCCGTCAATTCAGCGGTGCGTATTTCGACCAGTTCCGCGAGCTGTTCGCGGTGTAGCGTCAATTCTTCTGTCTGAGCAAGAAGTTGCTCATGTGCCTTCAACAGTGCTTCTTCGGCGCTTTTCCGCTTTCTTTCCCGGTTCCAGAGTCCAGTTGTGGCGGCAATAACGATGAACGTCAAGGCAGAGAGGATGACGAGGAAGATGCGTCCCGATTTTGCCCGATCTCCCGCACTGTTCTTT
>JBGQLM010000102.1:0-15349 GCA_041500085.1 Geobacteraceae bacterium | reverse complement strand
GGGATGGTTTAACCCTTGTGGCCGTTTTGTTTGCAAAAGCCATTGTTCTCACACACCTTGAAATTGATTTTTATTATCATTACGATAAAGCAAAAAAAGAGTCAAGGTTTTTCATGTTGAAAAATGGAGGCAAATTGAATTACATGGCTAATATTTTCACAGATATCCTCCCTGAGTGAGGTTGAATGAAACTCCGCACGAGATGGTTACGCAGATCTATTTTTTATTTTCGAACAAGCACTAATTCAACGATGTCTTATAACACAGCTGATCATTTAACTGATATTTCGAGGGTTTTCACGCCCGCCGAGAAGTGCTGTCCCTTGTATGGCCGAAGCACTCTCTTTTTGTAAACAGGAGTTATGGTAAGCGAGTTGACGCCGACATGCAATTCTACCTCTCGTTCCACAATCACATCATCTACCGGGAGAGCAATTGTCAGGTTGTGCTTGCCTGGAGCAAGGGCAATCCGTTTGCTGAACTGATATTTCCAACCGGTCCCGCTTTCAGGGATGGATGCACCAATCGGTGACTTCTCCTCCAGCACCGGCTCCGACTCAAGAACCATAGTCTGACCATCGATGTTCACGTTGACACGATAAGGAGGATTGCTGTGCTTGTAATATGTTCCCACAAAGTATGACGAATTGCTTTTAACGGAGAATTTGATATCCGCAATTGACTTCTCCGACTGAGCATCCAAGCCTGCAATTTCGGCAAACACATCGCTTCGGGTAGCCTGTAAAGCCTTAGTGATTAATTCCCTGTTGTTAGCGCATCCACTGATGACAAAACCTGCCATCAACATCATTCCCATAATTATGAATTTTCTTTGCATGAGTTATCTCCCTGATGGTTCAGATTTTACTTTGCTTTATTTGCGCAACAACCGCAGCCCATTGGCCACCACAATCATGCTTGCTCCCATATCGGCAAAAACGGCCATCCACATGGTAGCATGTCCCATAAGTGTAAGCCCGAGGAACACCACCTTTATTCCCAGCGCCAAGGCAATATTCTGTTTGAGTATTGCCGATGTAGTACGTGACAGTTGGACGAATATCGCCACCTTGCGCAGATCATCGTCCATCAGCGCCACATCGGCGGTCTCGATAGCGGTATCCGTACCGGCAGCGCCCATGGCGAAACCCACGTCGGCGCGCGCCAGAGCCGGGGCGTCATTGATGCCATCGCCAACCATACCGACGGTACCGCCGTTACCCTGAAACTTTTCTATGACGCTCAGTTTGTCCTCCGGCAGCAGTCCGGCCCTGACCTCGTCAATGCCGACAGAGCGGGCAATTGCTTCGGCGGTGTGCTGGTTGTCACCGGTGAGCATCATGGTACGCACACCAAGGCGATGCAGATCGGCAATGGCCTCTCGGCTGGACTCCTTGATGGTGTCGGCGACACCGAACAGCGCCAGCGGCTGGGTGTCGTCCGTCAGCAGCACGACACTTTTACCCTGGCGCTCCAGAACATCGATACTGGCGGTTAAGGCTGATCCATTAACGCCGTTCTCTTCAGCCAGCCGGAAATTACCCAGGCGGTAAACGCGATCACCAATAAGGCCAGTGGCGCCGCGGCCAGCCAAAGCGGAAAAATTCGTGACTTCTCGCGGCATGATGCCGTCAGCCTCGGCGGCAACGGCAATGGCGTGCGAAACCGGATGATCGGAACGACTGGCCAGGCTTGCTGCAAGGCAACGCGCCTCTTCCGGATCAGTACCGCCCAGCGCCTTGAAGTCGGTCTGCGCCGGTTTGCCGTGGGTAATGGTGCCGGTCTTGTCCAGCGCCAGCCAGGCTAGTTTGCGTCCTTCCTCCAGATAGACCCCGCCCTTGATCAGGATGCCGCGTCGTGCGGCAGCAGCAAGGCCGCTGACAATGGTAACCGGTGTTGAAATTACCAGCGCGCAGGGGCAGGCGATAACCAGCAGCACCAGCGCCCGGTAGGTCCACTCCAGCCACGCGCCCCCGAAGGCCAGCGGCGGAATGACCGCTACGGCCAGCGCCACGGCGAACACCGCCGGGGTATACACCCGAGCAAACTGGTCAACGAAGCGCTGGGTTGGGGCACGGCTCCCCTGGGCCGCCTCGACCGCATGGATGATTCGGGTAAGCGTTGAATTATTGGCGCCTGCCGTCACCCGGAACTGGAATGATCCTGCCTGATTAATTGTGCCGGCAAAGACCGGTTCGCCCGGTCCCTTCTCCACCGGCAGGCTTTCACCGGTGATCGGAGCCTGATCAACCGTCGAATTACCTTCGACTATCAGACCGTCCAGAGCGATCCTCTCACCCGGTCGAACTCGTACGATGCAGTCCAGCGCAACATCCTTGGCTGGAACCTCGCCCCATGAGCCGTCAGAGAGTTTTACGGTGGCACTTTCCGGGGTCATGGCCATCAAGCCACGGATAGCACTGCGGGCGCGGTCAAGGGACTTGACCTCAATCAGCTCGGCCAGCGCGAAGAGGAACATTACCATGGCCGCCTCCGGCCACTGACCGATGAACAACGCACCGGTCACCGCGATGGACATGAGCGCATTCATGTTCAGATTGCGGTTACGTAGCGCAATCCACCCCTTTTTATAGGTCTCCAATCCGCCCGTCAGAATTGCGACAAGCGCCAGGAGCAGCGTCAGCCAGTGATGGCCGACGGTCAGCATCTCGATAATTTCGGCGCCCAATGCAGCAACTCCCGCTACGACCAGCGGCCACCAATTGGTCTTTTCTTCAGCAGGCAATTCATCCGGTTGCTCCACCACCCCGACCTGCATGCCGATGGCGTTCAGGGCAGCTACCACCGGATCCAGCGATGGCAGCGTATGGGAAATGTTAAGGTTTCTCTGCAGTAGGTTGAATTCGAGTCCAGTCACACCGGGAAAACCTTTAAGCTTGCTGCGTATCAGCGCCTCTTCGGTCGGGCAGTCCATGTTTTCGATGTGCAGTTGATCCTGGCGTCCCGCCGTTGCAGCGGGTTGTGACGGCTGAATGGTGCTTAACGACTCGACCGCTTCTTCACCCTCGGCAATAATGGCATAGCCCGCCGCCTCAACGCTCTCTCGGATTGCCTTCGGCGTGGTCTTGGCTGGATTGTAGAGCACCACAACTTTACTGTCGTCAAGCAGTGTCGTCACCTTGCTCACTCCGGCAATTTCCGTTACTACGCTCTCCAAGTGCTTGGCGCAGCCGGAGCAATCCATGCCGTGAATGTTCAGTTCGAGAGTTGCATGTTGCGGGGTCATCTTTTGTTCTCCGTTTTATCCGGCATGAAACTGGTTAAGCCATTTGGTGCCCTGCTCAAGACAAAACCAATAGTGCAATCCCTGACTCTAGTCGGAGGGAACCATACGGCCCCCTCCGACAACGACTTCTGAGTAACTTCAAGATAACTACCTGAAATCACGTATTTTGACTTATTGAAGTTTCTCTAAGAAAAATCGCTCCCGAAGGGGCGAAGGTCGCTAATTACATCTTCAGACAATTGCAAACTTTAAGATTCATGTTCGCAGCTACAGACCTGATCTGCGCTTGACGCAACGCTGGAACAGCATGAACAAGCAATATCACACTCCCGGCTTCCATGTTGATCTTCACAGGGACAATCATTGCATGGGCTTTGTACTGTCTCGCCTTTGATCTGCTGAATGTCAGGCGCACCAGTATGTGGCAGTACGTGCGCAAATGACTGCACGGCAATCAAGATGCAGAAACAGGCGATTGATATGTTCCTTCCCATGTTCCTTATATATTTTCTTGTATTTAACTGGTTCATCTCGATAAGCCGCTTATTTCCGGATACTCGGGACAGTGCCTTTTCTGAACTCAGTTGGCTTCCTCACAAATGTTTTTGTAACCAGTTGCGTTTTACCGCCGCCTCTTTGCCAAATGGCACTCCACAAGTCCGCTGTAGTTGTAACCAAGTCAGGATACAAATTAATTTTGCTGGTCTTTTTCATCTCATAAAGAGAGGCAAGTATGGCATCCACGGATTGTCCTTTATAGCCGTCGTAATTCACCACATATTTTTCGTTTCTCCACTTGCTGAGCACATTTTTCAAATTCCTTTTCAGCCCTTCATTCATCATATCATCGCCTTTGGGACGCATGGCAATTTCGAAAATATGTTCCACACTTCTACCCAGTTGGCTGGCGAGTTCGTTGCTATTTTTAATCGAAATCGAACCAAGACTACTCTTGAAATCGTCCATCCCGACAACTCCCCGTCGCCAATAATCGTCCCGGACATTAAAGCGAGCTTCCCTTGACAGGGTTGCTTGATGAGGTTCCAATGCCTGGAGCATATCAGGCGGCAAAAGGGACAAGACATCATCGACAAAATTATCGGTGAATTTTAGACTGCCACTCTCGTGAATAATCATTCCATCTACAACTTTCTCTTCAAGGGCAAAAGAGAAGTTATTAAGTGCTAATATACTCAGCATGACCAACACAATGCATAAGTTACGTCTCATGGTGCACCTCCTCAGGATAATGCCGAATTATTTACCGAAATCATTTACTTCACCATTACCTTCAAGAGAAATATCAAGAGATATAATACGACCGTCAGGCGTTACGACATTTGCATCGATAACCTTGCCGGAGATCACTCTTATATTGAACGAGGTATTTTCCCTGCCATTCCAGTGATATTTTTCGCCAGGTATTTTCAGAGATGCTTCAGCAACTTTCACTGGCAACACACCTACTATTTTGACAATCCGTTCATAGAGCATCACGTTCTTTATCGATTGCAGAAAAGCCTTGTCGAATACCATGTCTGCCTGCCCGGATTGAATTTTATCCGTAACTGCAGATGCGCTGATCACAGAAAGAAACAGATATACCAGTAATGATGCGGACCATATTTTTGTTCGATTTGATATCATCGCAGCCCCTTGTAGTGGCACATCTCGTTTATCTAGCCATTATTCGTTATGCTTATGCCCCTAGACTTCCCGACCACTCAAAACCAATCTGATCGACCTGATTCCTTCCGTAAAACTGGTAGTGCCGTAAGTTCCTAGGCGTCTCTTTCCCGGCTTTGTGCTGTAGACAGGTTCCAGAACCAGACTGTTCACTTTTCCTTCAGTCAGTATTATTTCCCGTTCAACAGCAATCCCATCATCGGGAAGTGCCACAACAATTCTGTGAGGGCCTGCCTTCAGACGCAGATTCTTACTAAATCGATACCTGATGCCATCACCGGCTTCCGGGTCAACCAGTTTCATCGGTTCACTATTTTCCCTTTGCAGACTTCCTCGCAACAGTACCGCCTGACCGTCAATATTCAGCAGTAGCGTGTAATCAGGCGTTCCGTGAATGTCTGAGGCGGAATAAATGCCCGGTTTGTGGGTCTTAAGTGTGGCGGTTATGCGCAAATCCGTAAATCCCTGGGGAGTAATCCCACCGTTGGTTAGTTCCTCAAAAATGTCCGTGCGCATACTGGTGCTGTTTGCCTTAATCAACGCGGAACTCTCAGCGCAACCGCTTACCACCGTCACTATCATTGCCAAAAACAGCAATTTCATTCTGTTCATAGAAAACCCCCTTTTTTTGGCTAAGCTGCCTTACGGTGTGAACGAATCTGACGATTCATAACTAGACGGCATCTTTTTCTCTTTCATTTTCCGAATCTTGACAATGTCATCAACCGTAGACATAAATATTTTTCTATCTCCGGTGTTGCCTGTATGAGCGTATTTTTGAATCACATTGACGATTGGCCCGGTACCCGATGCCGAGCTTCTCCGCAACGAGGCCAGCGGTCTGCTCATTATCGCCTCTTCTCTCAAAACCCCTTGCTGAGTCCAAAAACTACACGCAGAGCGGTTTCATGTTGGCCATCATTCCGTTCTTAGCAGAAGACGGCAATGGTGCGAGTTTAGACCAAAGCGCTCTCCTTTTTGTTACAACCCCGCGAAATTGGACGTAAGGGAGATGCCGGTCAGTGGGCCGGAGGATGTGCCGCTACCGCCGTCGATCCGGTTGAGTTTTAGGTCGAAAGCGCCCCCGCTGACAGGAAAGCCGAGGAACTCGACATGTGCGAACTCCCCGATGGCAAAGCCGGGCTGGACATTGATCAAAATGATGTGCAGGACGTTGGCAGCCTTGTCGTATTTGACGCTGACCTGGCTGTTCCTCTCGGCCACGGTTACCGGAACCACCACCCCGGGCAGGGCTTCACCGGTCATCGGGTCCGTCTTGACGGCTACCCCGGCCGGGAGGGTCACCGAAAAGTCGATGCCGTTGATGAGGGTGCCTGCGGGAAGCGTGCCTGCGGTGGACAACTGAAGTACGCCGCCGCTGAAGGTGACCGGCTTGATGGGTAGTCCTCCCTTGTTTTTACCGCTCTTGGAATAGTTGACGATGGCGGTGTTGATCCCGTTGATGGTGGCCAGAGAAAAACCGCCATTGTTTATCAACTCAGTTTCCAGCTCGACATGGACGGAGGCCATGGCGTCCTCCAGGGAGAGGCTTCCCTTGCGATCATTCACCAGTTGGGAGATAACGGCAAGTACCGCGGAGTAGGTCCGCTGGTCGTTGTTGACGCCGACGGGGGCGGGCAGGGTTGCATCGAAGGGAAGCGACCTTATGATGTCGGAGACCCCGAAGAACCTGCCGATTTGCAGATTGGTGTCGTCGATCTCGGCAGCAGTAAAGGTGCCGATTCCTTCAAGCTCACTGAAAGCCAGGTGGGTTATCAAAGTTACGGCTATCTTTGCGCCGTCAGCTACGCTGGGGACGGCGGCTTGCAGTTTAATTGTATTGTTGACACCGGGAGTGCCGCTCGCCTCATCGGTATAGGTGCCGCCTGTCACTTCTACAATCACCGGACCGGTGGGGGCCGAAGAGAGGGTAATGGTATATCTGCCGTCATCGACCGTCTTCCCGGCGCCGAGCACCGCGCTCGTGTCGATCTTGCCGTCCCTGACGGCGTAGACCTTGACGTCGCCGCCGCTGATGGGTCCAAGGGCGGCAACGCCGTTGATGGTCACGCTATCGGACGGGGGCGGGGTTGTGTCTCCTCCCCCGCCGCCGCAGCCGTAAAGGTTCATCACTGTCAGCAATACAACTGTGCCGAATAGTAGTTTTATTTTCATAATCACTGCTCCCGTTTGACCATAGATTAATTGGACAGATTGTCCGTAGAACATTTATTGTATTTATCGTGCAAGCCTTTAACCTTCGGGAAGAACTGTTTATTAACTGTTATTTCCACGGTCTTTACCCCGGCAGTAAAATTTTGCTTTTTGTACGGTAGAAGAGACTCGCCCCATGTCGGCAAAAACCGCCATCCGCATGGTGGCATGGCCAAGTTAAACTGCCGCCTCGCCCCGTTCGTTTGTCCGTATGCGAACAGCTTCCACTACATCCAGGACGTAGATCTTTCCTTCGCCCCGCTCACCGGTCCACGCCTTCTGCTGGATGGTGTCAACGACCTCCCAGACGATAGCATCGGCAACCATGAGTTCGATACGGACCTTTTTGCAGAAATTAGTAATCTCCGTATCGCACTGGTCTCGACAGGAAGCACCCTTTCCCTGGCCAAAGCCCCTTGCCTCCATTACGCTCATCCCGGTTAAACCGTGAATCAACCGCAAAGCTTCGGTTGCTCTTTCAAGTACGGCAGGTCTGATGAATGCGATTATCTGTTTCATTGGGCAATCTCCTTTTGATTGAGTTTCAGTTCCGCTCTTCGCTCCCACCAGCGATACAGGGTCGGCAGGACTACGAGTGTAAGTAATGTGGATGTTATAAGCCCGCCGATGACGACTGTAGCCAATGGACGCTGCACCTCGGCGCCCGTGCCATGTGACAACGCCATGGGAATGAAGCCAAGGGAGGCGACGAAGGCGGTCATGAGCACCGGTCGCAACCTAATTGCCGCCCCCTTGAGGATGGCGTCGTCAATACCGGCCCCTTCTTCCCGCAGTTTGTTGAAATAGGAGACCATGACGATACCGTTCAGCACCGCCACCCCGAAGAGGGCGATGAAACCGACCGCCCCGGAGACCGACAACGGCAGTCCGCGCAGGAACAGCGCCATAATGCCGCCGATAAGCGCAAAGGGGACATTGAGGATGATCAGGAACGCATGCCGCACCGAACCGAAGGTGGAGAAGAGGAGGATGAAAATCAGGGCCAGGCAGATAGGGAGAATGATTGCCAACCGCGCCATGGCCCGTTGCTGGTTTTCAAACTGTCCGCCCCAGGTGATGTAATAACCCGGAGGAAGCTTTACCTGCGCCTCGATGGCTTTCTGCGCATCGGTCACAAAACTGCCCATATCGCGCCCGGACACGTTGCTTTCCACGACAATCCGCCGCGAGCCGTTCTCACGCGAAATCTGGGCCGGTCCCTCTTCGGTATAGACCCGCGCCAACTGTTTGAGAGGTATGCGCTCGCCTCCGGGAGCCGCAATCAATATCTCCCCTATCTTTTCCACATTGTTACTCATTTCGGTCGGGAAGCGGAGCGCAACCGAGAAACGTTTCTGCCCTTCGTACAGCTCCGAAGCCTGCTTACCGCCGGCCGCCACCTCCAGCACATCCTGGATGTCGGCGACGTTGATGCCGTAGCGGGCAATGGCCTCACGGTTGATCTCCACCTGGAGATAGGCCAGACCGGAAACCTTTTCCACGGCCACATCAGCGGCCCCGGCAACCTTCTCCACGACCTTGGAGATTTCGTCGGCCTTTGTCTTCAGTACGTCCATGTCCTCACCGAAGAGTTTTATGGCAATCTGGGATTTTACCCCGGAAATCAATTCGTCAACCCGCAGCTGAATCGGCTGGGTAAAGGAGAAAGACATGCCGGGGATGTTCTCCAAGCGTTTGCGCATCAGCTCGACCAACTCTTCCTTGTTACTGGCCGATTTCCATTCCGCGCGGGGTTTCAGATTTACAAAAATATCGGAGATGTCAATTCCCATCGGGTCGGAAGCGATCTCCGCCCGGCCTGCACGGGAAACCACCTTGTCAACTTCCGGTAAAGTAAGGAGCGCCTTTTCGACGTCTGCGGCGGTCCTGACGGTATCAGTCACCGAGACCGACGGCAGGCGGAAGGATTGCACCGTAAGACTCCCTTCATCCAGGGTGGGGAGAAACTCGCTCCCCAGGAACGGCACAAGCGCAAGCGAAAACACCAGTGCAGATCCGGTAACGACAAGGGTCTTCTTCGGGTTGGTCAGGCTCTTTTGCAGGAAGGGCAGGTACGCTTCGCGGATCAGCCGGAGAAGTTTCGGGTCCTTTTCCTCAACCTTGCCCCGTAACAGGAAGGAGCAGAGGGTCGGAACCAGAGTCATGGTCAGGATCAGTGAACCCAGCAGGGCAAAACCAACGGTGAAGGCCATGGGGGAGAACATCTTCCCTTCCATGTCGGTCAGGGTGACGATGGGTAGATACACGATTATGATGATGAAGACCCCGAACAGGATCGGCCGGGCCACCTCTTTGGCCGAGAGGAAAATAATGTGGAGCACATTCTCATCTTTTTTCCGTTCCGAGAGGTGGCGCACAGTGTTCTCCACCATGACCACGCTGCCGTCCACGATCATACCAAAGTCGATGGCCCCCAGGGTCATCAGGTTGGCCGACAGGCCCAGCCAGTGCATCCCCAGGAAGGAGAAGAGCATGGAAAGCGGGATGGTGACGGCAACGATGAGCGCGCCGCGGATGTTGCCGAGGAAGTAGAAGAGGACGGCGATAACCAGAAAGCCCCCCTCCAGCAGATTATTGCGTACGGTGGTAATGGTCTTCTGCACCAGTTCGGTCCGGTCGTAGTAGGGAACCAGCTTGACCCCCTCCGGGAGCGCCTTCTGGATCGTCTTTACTTTCTCCTTGACCCCCGCGACGACATCTTTGCTGGAGGCCCCTTTGAGCATCAGCACTATACCGGAAACCGTCTCGCCTTTGCCGTCGCAGGTGGTGGCCCCCTGGCGCGGTTCATTCCCTATTTCCAGCTGCGCCACGTCATCCAAGTGGATCGGGGTCCCGCCGCGACTGGTGACCACGATCCGGTTCAGGTCGTCGATTCCTTTGGCCAGGCCCAGCCCCCGCACCATGTACTGCTCTTCGCGGTGCTCGATGAAACCTGCTCCGGTGGTAGAATTGTTCTTTTCAACGGCCTCGATCACGTTATGGATGGTGAGCCCGAAGCTCTTCAACTTGCCGGAATCTATGAGCACCTGGTACTGCTTGACCTGACCGCCGAAGGAGTTGACATCGGTCACGCCCGGTACGGTGCGCAGGATCGGCCGTACCACCCAGTCCTGCAATGACCTGAGCTCCCGGATGTCATGCCCTTTCCCTTCCAGAAGATACTGATAAATCTCCCCCAGGCCGGTGGTGACCGGCCCAAGCTGCGGCTCGATCCCCCGGGGTATCCTGTCCCGTGCCTGCTGCAGCCGCTCAAAGACCTGCTGCCGGGCAAAGTAGGTGTCCACTCCCTCTTTAAAGATGATTGTTACAACTGACAGTCCGATTTTAGAGAGGGAGCGCACCTCCTCCAGTTGGGGCAGTCCCCCCATGGTGGTCTCGATCGGAAAAGTGATCAGCTTCTCCACCTCGGTTGGGGCCATACCTCCCGCCTGGGTGAGTATTTGTACCTGAACGTTGGTTACGTCCGGGAAGGCGTCCACAGGCAGTTGCTGCATGGCCCAGGTTCCGGCTCCGATCAGGATAACAGTAGCCATCAGAATCAGCAGGCGCTGCTTAAGCGCGAATTGCAATATGGTATCGATCATTGATTATTCCTCTCCCAGTTCGCCTTTTTTCAATTCCGACTTGAGGAGGAAGCCACCCTTTACAGCGTACCGTTCCCCTTCCTTCAGTCCGGCAGTTATCTCGACCATCCCTCCGGAGGCAAGCCCCGTCTCCACAACACGGGGAGTGAATTCCGTTCCATCTTTCGTGACAAAGAGGGTTTTTTTGCCTTCAAGATCCTGAATAGCATCTTCAGGCACCGCCAGCACCGGAGGTGCTGTTACGGGGAGCGTCAGTTCGACCGTGGCGAACATTTCAGGTTTCAGCTTTCGCCCCGGATTGGCCACTTCGACCCGCGCCTTGACCGTGCGAGTCGCATCATCCACCAGATCGGCAATGTAGGTGATGCGTCCTTTCAGCTTGAGGTTGAGAAAAGCGCCGACAGTGACACTTGCAGCCTGTCCTTTATGCACCTTGGACAGGTCTTTTTCGTTGATGTCCACCAGTACCCAGACCATTGATAGGTCGGCCACGGTGTAGAGGCTTTTGGACGGGTCGGAGAGTTCGCCGACAATGGCATGCTTCTCGGTAATAATGCCGTTGATCGGCGACGTAACAGGCAGGAGCGGCCTCTTGTGGTGTTCTCCGCGGAGGTCTGACGTCGAAATGCCGTACAGTGACAAGCGTTCTTCATCGGTGTGCAGCTCGGTCTGGACGGTCTTGAACTCGGTCTCGGCCTGGAGGATGTCCTTACGGGCCGCGATCTTCTTCTCCACCAGACCCTTGATCCGATCCATATTGGACTGGACCAGGTCCAGCCTTGTCTTCGACTGATGGTAGCGATTGAGGGCTTCGCCCAGCTCGACGCTGTCCAAGGTCACGAGCGTCTGACCGGAGGCGACACTGTCACCCAGGGAGGCTTTGACGGTAACAATCTTGCCGGGGATGCGCGGCGAGACATGGGCTATCCGGTCGGCATTGGCATCCACCTTACCGGTAGCGCTGATTACCCCACCCAGCCGTTTCTTGCCGGCAGCGGTTACAACCACGCCGTATTTCTGCTGAACATCAGGCGCCATTTTGACGCTTTTTATCTCCGTTTTCTTTTCTTCTTCTTTCCCATCCTTCTTGGCTTCTTTAGTTTCCTTACCTTCGCCAGCTTCCGTATGTTCGGCAGTTTTACCCTTCTTGCCGGTAGTCAGATGGGTAAAACGGTAGAAGAAGCCGCCACCAAGGGCCAGAGCCAGTATAATTCCGATAATGATTACTTTTTTGTTCAATGCACACCCCCACTAAGATCTGATGCAACTGCTGATTCGAGTTTAACAAGAGCTGCCTGACGGTCATGCAAGGCCAGCAAATAGCCATCGTTGACCTCGAAGAATTTCTTCTGCTCCTGAATGACGGCCAGAATGCCGACTTCACCAAGGCGATAGGCTTCCTGAGTCAGCTTCAGGTTTTCTTCAAGCTGGGGAATGATGTTCGATTTGTAGAGCGAAAGGACTTTTTCGGCATTCAGAAAACTGGAGTAAGCCGTCTCTACTTCCCGTTCGGCGTTCCTGGTGGTGGCCGTCAAGCGACTTTCAGTACTGCTCCGTCTGGCTCGCGCTTCCTGAACACCGGCCTGATTCTTGTCGAACAGGGGAATTGGCATCGATAACTTCAAACCTATGGTATAGTCCGTGTCCTTGCCCTCTATCCCGCCGATCCCCATAGCCGTTGTGTCACGCTTGAGAGCCAGCCCAGCAGTAAGGTTGGGGATTCCTTCGGCTTGGGCAAGGATAATATCTGATTCACCACGGCTTTTCTCCGCCTCCAGGGCCTTGATGTCAGGTCGCTTCCCGTGGGCCAGTTGTTTCAGATCGGACAGGTTTTTCGTTATCGAGGCTGCAGATTCCAGAGTCCCGGCAATCGCTGGATATTCGCTCAGTGGAAGCCCCATGAGCGTCCAGAGTTTTGCCTGATTCTGGTTCAGTGTTTTTTCGACATCAATTTTGGAACCTTCTCCACGTGCCAGTTCAACCTTGACCAGGTTCATTTCCAATTCAGGAATATCTCCTGCCGACAGGCGCTCTTTTGTCACATCAAGAAGCTGACGATTGAGCGCAATAGCACGATCCGACAGGACGATCCGTTGCTCGGCCAGAATGACATCATAAAAAGCCGTCTTCACCTCGTCACGCAGCAGTCGCTCTCGATTGGCCAACTGCCAGCGGTACATCTCCAATTCCCGTTCGGCGATGGTGAGCCGTTTCTCCCGCTTGTCCGCCAGGAAAAACTCTTGTGACACCCCCAGAGACAGGCTGTTCTCGGCACTGCTGCCGGTCAAAGCGCCTGTACCTGCTTCAAAATCAAGGGTTGGATTGGGCAGAAGTCCTGCCCGGATTTTGCCGGCATCACGAATGCCTTTTTCTTCACGAAACGATTTGATGTCGCCGTTATTCTGTAACGAAAACTCGACTACCTGCGGCAGTGCCAGCTTTTGAGTCTCTGCGAAAACCGGTGTTGACGATAAAACAACTACGATTCCGGGCACCAGGAATAAGACTCCTCGCGTGAATACATTTGTTCCCAAAAGTAGAACCTCCTTTATTCAGTTTTGAATGATGAGATGTAAAACGTTTGCGGATGCACTACGACGGGGAGAGAAGACAGATTTGTCCCTGGATCAGGACGAACTACTCCCGGCGAGGCGTATTAGGCTTGTTTTTGCGGAGGGATAAACTTGGAAAGATAGACTTCGGGTAAAAACTTGAAAGGGTCAGACGTGCTTAGATCTAATAAGATGGGGTTGTAGTCAAAATCAAAAGGCAGAATAGTCAAAGAAGCATGGCAGGCGCAGTTAACACAACTGTCGCAGCCGTCATAATCCTGATGATGCTCAAAAGGGGTGCATGGAATATCATGAGGGGCTGTAGTTTCAAAAGCTGAACCTGATGTATTGACAGAGCTTTGCATGGCATAAGCACTTTCAAGTACACCATTGATCGTAACGGTCAGCATCACGAAGAGAAGCAATGATGAGAATAATTTTAAATGGATGAATTGGCGCATAAATATTGTTTTAATATGTTCAACTCGTTCCAAATTGTCAAGAATCTATTTCACAGAATCTATTTCATCAACTTGCGAACGAACGGCTGAAGGAGCAATTTAGGAAGGGTCATCTTCGTCGAGTCACGGAGCTCCTTGAGACCGATACTCATGTCAGTGTGTCCTTGTTCAAGCTGTGGACGGTACGAACCACACGGATGGTCCCACCAGGGGAGATTGAAGCCGAAGTTGCTGTTTGTTTCGCGGGGAATAGCCGAGTGGTGTACCCGGTGCATATCCGGAGTTACCACAACAAACAGCAGCCATCAGTCAACTGTTTCAGAAATTAGAATGTTGCCGTGGTTAAACTGGGATATCGCATTCAGCACCACCTCGAAGACAACAACCGTCATAACTGGTGGCCCAATCAGGACTACTGCCGCCAACTTGATCCAAATAGAAATGACTATTTCGATGGGATGAAAACGATTGCCGGTGGTGGCCGTCAACGCCAGGCCAGCCCCAGAAGGTAAAACGAAGCGCCGATGATCCTGAGCGCCCGTCGTTCGAATTCATCCCGCGTTTCAACGCCGTTGGCCCTGATCCGCCGAATCATGTGCCAGACCCCCACGGCGGAAAAGACCTCAATGAACGAGTCAACCCCGAAGCCGAACAGCACCTTGACTCATCGGCTGCCCCCAGCCACATGGAGATGATCCCCTCGATAAAGTTGTAGAGTATGGTGATGATCGCAAGAAGGTTCGCGGTTGAGTACAGTTTATTGCGCACAGACTGTTCCATATCACTCTGCCCCGTTGTCGGAAGCGGATATACAGCCGCAGTTCTTGTCGCAGCAGGTCGTTGCCAACTTGCGACGCAGGTACCAGTAGCCCCAGCCAACAGACAGTGCGGTAAAGGCGGCTATCAGCGGCTTGCCGAACCCTAGCGCCTTGGCTCCGAAGAGTCCCAGGTACACGCCCAGCATGGGCGAACCGCAGCAGCCTATGAGGAAACACCCCGCCGCCATGAGAATCCCGAGCATGGTGATGCTTCCGGCAGCTCCGGCGGCCATGGCCGCCTGCCGTGTCCTGAAGTACTGAGCCAGCGCCCACGCGCTGAAAGCGGCACCGAGTGCATAGGAAATCCCCAGCAGATAATCCTGCTCCGTGATGAAGGGGGCGAACCCCCACCAGGCACCGCTACCCACGCCGACATCGGCCCAGCCTTCGGTAGGAGCTGCAGCCTGCTGACGCATGTACAGCGCATGCGCGACCAAGACTCCAAGGAAGACTGCGGACGGCAGCCAACGTGTCAACGGACGCTGGAGAGGATTGGCTGACTTCACTGTTTCGCCACTCGTTCGGCGGTGAAGGTATAGCCCTTGGTACTCTTTGCCAGTATACCGTCAACCCTGACAACATCCTTGACCACCGGCGCAGCACCGCTCCAGAGGAACGGGATCTTCTTCGTGGTTTTATCGGTAAGGCACTCCGTGGTGCAGGTGGCGCAATTGACACTGTCGATCAGGGTAAAGCCCTTGCCCGGCGTTGCAGCGGCAACACGACCAACGACCACTACCTTGCCGACAAAGGCATCGGGCTTGGC
>JBGQLM010000101.1:0-15375 GCA_041500085.1 Geobacteraceae bacterium | reverse complement strand
TTCATATTAGCGTTATCATCCCCGCACCAAAACCCAAAAACCGGATAAATATCCAAGTGTGTGCCTACGCGGTTTAGTTCAACTACAGTTTATGCGGTGGCTCCGCTCCGCTCCGCACTGCATAAACTTTATTTGGTTAGGTGGCGCGGACGATCCAGGACTTGCGGTCGATTCACTCGGAAATGCCGTGGTAATATGGTCTCAATCAGTTGCCTCTCTTTTTGGTTCTACCTCGTACAGTATCTTTACCAGCAGGTTTCAGTAAACCAACTCTTGGCACTCTGTGGGAGAGCTTTGGCGCTCGGTATCCGTCCTATGCACTCTCACTTCAAAATTGAGACCGGTATGCTTGAAAGCTCCGTCCCGTCCCGCTTCGGGAGTTTCCCCCCATAGGGGGGCATGAGAGATGAGATGGGGTACTTCGCCACAGCTTGTCTCACACGTGAGACTTTTATACCTTCTCATCAATGTTTGTATAGCCTTGTGATTCGGTCGATAACATTCTTAACGGCTGTTAAATGGCCCACTGTGAGCAGGCAGATGCCTTGATGTGTTCAACCCTACCCTCTAAATCCTTCATGCCTTGCGTGTGCTATCGCTGCTGACTGGTTGCCGTTGTATATGTCATACAGCATCGTGTTAGTCTCCATCTCCACGCCAGTCAAAGTACTTGCATCGAGTGGCAGCACAATATCATTAGCCTCTTGGGTTGTTGCCCCATATGCAATCCTTTGTAAGTACAAGATAGCCCTAGTTGCCCGCCTCTTTCTAAGTTTCAAGTAATGCCAGCTAGCTAATGATGCAACTAAAACAGACAGCATCATGAGGCAATTTATTGCTTTACTGATAATCCAACGCCCTTGTACTTTAAACCAACTAAATAATGTTCTAGGCAAATAC
The DNA here is from genome assembly GCA_041500085.1 of Geobacteraceae bacterium. Lineage (GTDB taxonomy): Bacteria > Desulfobacterota > Desulfuromonadia > Geobacterales > DSM-12255 > VEOV01. The sequence goes on along the minus strand of JBGQLM010000101.1, from coordinate 14,475 downwards.
CAGAAACTATCACTAGCATTTTTTATCTCGTAGGTGCTCCAGTCGCAGTGTAGTCCGGTGTACATAGCAAGAAGGTCTTTATCTCTTGACATGATGATGCTGAGGTTTATGGCACCAGTTTGAACAGCATTGTGCTGACATTGTGCGATACCCTCGCTAGCCTTCTGGTTATTATGGTAGACTGCATGAGCATATTCATGGCTAAGAATGTAGTAGCCGTTTACCCACTCACGCAAAGCTGATAGATGCAACGGCATAACTAAAGCAGTGTTTAACCTGCCGCTGTCAGCACCAGTAAAATGGATGTTGCAGTACTCTGAACCAGCCATAGCCATACGTGTTGTAAGTGCCGTTTCGAAGTTCAAGGTACATTGTGCGAAAGACGAACTGTCGTCGTGTCCACACTCATAACACAACATATCACCATCAAGCTGTAACACCCGATTAGGTACTGTTTGAGGTATCATCTTTGTCTGTCTTTCATAGAACTTGCTTTTCCCCCTGAGTTGCCGGATGTCTTACAAGCGCAGCCGATTATCAAGTGCATCATGGGTATCACGTCCTATCAGGTATAGCTATGTATTATACATGCAGGTCAATACTTCATTGATGGTCTTACCGGGATGTTTTTTGTAAAAGTGAGCAGGTAGCAGGCAGAGAGTGTCTCTGAGCTTCCTCACTTCATCGCGGGTAATCTCCGCTACTGTTTGAACTGTAAGCACATTCTGAAGGAGTTTGAAATAGCCCTTGTATTCCAAGAGAGTCTTTCCTGTCCACCCTGATTGCTGTCGTTGATGTATTCGGTGATCATTTGGGAGATTGCCGGAGAATGTCGCTCAGCAGGTTGCACGCTTTGCCGGAGGGCAAGAGGTCGCCCCGAACCGGGTGTTCACTTCAAGAGCATGTCAAGGCGTTCTGCTGCCTGTTCCTGTGAGATAAACCCTGTGCGGGCAAGAGTGAAGACCTGAAGGAAATCAGGGAGTAGACTGGACGCAGCTATTCGGGCAGATTTGCGGTCTTTAGTGCGGAGTGACTTGAGTATTTCCGGCTCTTGGATTATGTTGTGAAGGTCAGTGGGGATTCTCAGGCGGAAGTAATAATGCCCGTTGCGTAACCGAAGATAGGATGTCATTCTTGATCGCCCCTGTGTGGCAAAAGAGGGGTACAAGGGCGAAGCAAGATGACAAGTGACTGATATAACTAAGAAAAAATAATTGGCGGGCGGCATGGGATTCGAACCCACGACCCCAGGCTTCGGAGGCCTGTACTCTATCCAACTGAGCTAACCGCCCCTTTTAACTGTTAGAAGTCTTAGTAAATACACTATACTCGTGCCAAACTCAAGGACTTTAACTGTTGCTGCGATGATCGATACGGAGAAGCTGATGAGATTATTACGGATAGTCATCGGGATTAGTGCACTGTTTCTTTCCGTCCAGAGTGCCAATGCTGACCAGTATGAGATCAGCAAGATATCAGATAATGTTTATGCTGCACTTGCCCAACCGCAGGGAAAGGTGGTAAGCAATGCGTTTATCATAATAACCGATTATGAAGTCATCCTGGCCGGAGCACATTTCATTGCCGAAGGTGTCGGCGAACTGTTGAAGCAGATCGCCAGAATAACGCCTCTGCCGGTAACCCAGGTGATTCTTACCCATCATCACAAAGGGTTTAACTATGTCGATTTCGACCTGCCGGAAAAAGCCGAGATAATAGTCTCCGTGAGTACCCTTCAGGCTCTCAAAGGGGAGCATCGGGAATTCAAGAATCCGACCCTGGTATTTGAAGAAAATCTGACGCTCAATCGCGGCAAGGTCTCTATTGTCGTCATGGATACCGGCCCGGGGCACAGTTCAGGAGATTTGATCGTCTATCTGCCGAAGGAGGGGATACTTTTTGCTTCCGACCTTCTTTTCAATGATGCGGTCGGCTACATGGGGGATGCTTCCATACATGAATGGGGCGAAAGCCTCGAACTGCTTGAGAGACTTGCTCCCCTCAAGGTTGTCCCGGGAGTCGGCAAGGTTGATGATGCCGCGGCCATCACAAGATTCCGGAAGTTTTACCAGGCGTTCATGACTGAGATCATACGGAACGTCGAGAAGGGCAATACTCTTGGCCAGACAAGGAAAGAGTTTTCACTGGAACAGTACAAGAATCTCCCGGGTTACAAATCATTTATCGATGTGAACCTTGAGAGGGCGTACAGGCAGCTCAAATCACAGCGTTGATTTGCCTTTAATGCCAATAATGATGCGGGATTAATAGTTTGACACTCATACCGCTTTCTGGTATAGGAAGTGGAAAAAATCATAGCGGGATAGCAGGGTTATGAACGTTCCGCATGTGGCGGTCCGGTCGTTTGTCAGGGCATTTCCCAATTCATAACAGCTACTGGAGAGCGGAATGATAATTCAGTGCGATCATTGCAGTGCCAAATTCAAGATGGATGACTCCAAGCTTGCTAACGGACCGGTGAAGGTCAGATGCGCCAAATGTAAAGAGGTTTTTGTAGTGCGAAAGGAGGAGCCTGCAGCGGAAATAGCGGCTGCAATCACTCCGGAGAGTCCCCAGGCTGAACCGGCCGGACTTTCTGTCCCTGCCCCGGCAAGTGATCCTTCAGGTTTTGAGGCCGATGACGCGGGCTTTTCATTCGATCAGGAACTGCCGCCAGTAAAGGAGAGCTCTCAGGTAGATCAATCCGAAGATTCAAATGAATTCGACTGGCAGAGTAGTGCGGTAAGTTTTGACGCTTCACAAGAGAAGGCTGAGTTCGACCTTTCTGCCTTTGAATCATCTTTGGACTCACCTAAAGAGACCGATTCTGCTCAAGGCGAGATACCTGACAGCGGTGATTTTAATTTCGACGATACCGGTGTTCAGGAATTTCCTCCCGGAGCAGCAGCGTCTGAAACCCATGCCCAACCTGCTCCTCAGGATGATTTCTCACTGGATTTCGGAGAGGTGTCATTCGGGGATCCCCATTCAGCTGCGCCGGCAGCTTCAGACAGCTCTATAGACGACAATTTCTCGCTACCCCCCGAAATCCCTCCTCAGGGCCCGGATTCTTCATCAAGCGATGACTTTGTCATCTCTTTCAATTCTGACACGCCTGCCCAGAATCCAGGCCAGAATGTCAAAGCCGATGATATGGAGGGCGTTAATTTCGGAGATTTCAATTTCGGAGAGATTGAGCCTCCCGCCGCAGCATCATCCGCTAAGCTGAAACCGGCAGAGCCTGATCATAAAGATATTCCAGAGAGTTACGCTGCATTTTCTGAAGAGCAGTATGATGAACTTCCCCCCTCCTCTCTCTCTTCGCGAAAAAAGAGTGGTTCACAATTCCCGCTGTTGGTTATTGTCGGGGCAATTGTCCTTATTATCTCACTTGCCGGATTCGGAGTATACTTCTTCAGCGGGCCTAAAGCTTTTTCCAGCGTCGGTCTTGGTTTCCTCGTCGACTGGTATGGTGACAAGGGCAAAGAGGAAGGGAGCATCTCTCTCAAGAATGTCACCGCCGGTTATACGACGAATACTGCTGCCGGAGAACTTTTTGTCGTAAGGGGCGAAGCGGTGAACAATTACAAGAAGCCACGCGCCTCGGTTCAGGTGAAGGTTACTGTAACCGGTCCGGGTGGTGTAGCTCTTGTCAGCAAGAGCGCCTACTCCGGCAACTCGCTTTCGGCTGAACAGCTGAACACGCTGCCGATGGCGAAAATAGAAGAGGTGATGAACAACCAGTTCGGGGATTCGCTTGCAAATCTGGGGCTTAAGCCGGGCAGCTCGATTCCTTTTGTCGTGGTTGTAAATACAGTGCCAAAGGATGCCACGGATTACACTGTTCTGGTAAGCGGATCCACGGTGGCAACGCAGTAGTCTTTGCTTCGAAGGGAATAAAAAAAGGCCGGCACATCGAATGTGCCGGCCTTTTTTTATTTTAGCCAGGTGATAATCAGGCGCTGATGGCGCTGACAGGACATGTATCTACACATGCGCCGCAGTCAATGCAGGTGCCAGCGTCGATAACACGTTTTTCACCCTGCTCGCTGATAGCGTTAACCGGGCAGGAATCATCACATGCGCCGCAGTTTATGCACTCGTCGGAAATCGTGTGAGCCAAGGAATTCACCCCCTTTTTTCTTAAGTCTTTACTTGAGATTGAGTAAGAATATTAGTTGAATTTTTAACACGTTCCGAAATAAATGTCCAGCAGAAAGCAAAGTATCCCAAGAGCTTTGGGCTAGTTCCCGAGTATGACCTCTCCGGTGTCGGTTACAATTTTCGCCGGCAGCTGGAATACCCGTTTGAATATCCCCAGAACCCCTTTCCCGATTGCTTTGAACGGGATGGCGGAAACATTCGGGGAACCTGCTTTCCCTTTTACCTCAAAGTAGGCCGTTATGAAGGACTTTTCCTTGCCGTAAAGTACATATCCGACGAACGGGATTTTGCTGACTACCTTGTCCACTGTTTGAAGCGGCTGCAGGCCGACGGTAAGGTCCATCTTGTCATTAACGTAGTCATACCCTCCTACCATCGATATGTTCATGGCGTTGCTGGCAACAAACATGTCAGTTGACGACATGGTCCCGTCCCTGAACAGCAAAGTCCCCTTGATGTCATTATACGGCATACCCTTGGAGACCATGTCCGGCAGTTTCAGCTTGAAGAGCTGTGAAACGTTGAGGATTGAAAAAATCTTGGAGAGGATCGGGAACTGCCGCAGGGTACCTTTGCTTGAAAGCAGATTGATTTTTCCGGACAGACTTTTTTTGAGTGCGTCGGCTGTATAACCTTTTGCAGTAAGCTCTCCTTCAAGCGTCATGTTGCCGGTCATCTCGCTCTTAGCCACCGAGAAGAGTTGCAGGACTTCATCTGCCGAGGCATCTGCAAGTTTGAAATCAAACTGGTAGCCTGCTGTTGAATTCAAAAAATCTATCGTACCTTTCGTGGTCAGTTTTCCCTGCATTGTATTTGCATCGAGTGTCTTGATCTGCAATCTTTTGCTGTCCAGGGTGATAGCGGCGGTCAGTCTCTCAAAGTCTGCTCCGACAAAAGTGCCGGTCTCCGCCTTGATTGCCGCGGTCAGAGTCGGAGGGGAGCTGTTTTTCGACCCCTCTTTTTTCTCCAAAGCGCTCAGGAGTGTAAGGTCGGAGATGTCGAGGTAAGACGAAGCGACTGAGAGGTCGGCTTTTGGTGTATCAAGGTCTGTCACGGAACCTTTTATTGTTAACTGGGAGTTGTTCAGGAAGCCTGAAAGCGTTTTGATCAGCAGCTTGTTATCTTTATACGACATCTCACCATGGACTTTGGTGATCTTGGGCGAACTTTTCTCCCTCGTCAGGCCGAAATCAGCGAGATCGACCTTCTGGGTGGAAAAAGAAGTGTCGAAGGCAAGGGGGGTCAGGTTGTCAATCGACCCTTTCCCCGTAAAAACGGTACTCCCGATCCTTGCGGTCAGTTGAGACGACTCCATCGTCTTCTCTTCGAAAGATACGGTGCCGGTGATTGCTGACACCGGTTTTCCCGTTGGTGAATAGCGGAAGGCAGCGTTGGCAAGTGAGAGAGCGCCTTGCCAGCCGAACTCCTCCATGCCAGGGTCCTTTGATTTACCTCTTGCAGAGAGCTGAACCCGTCCTGCAGGCTGATAGGTGCTTAAGAGAGGACTAAACGGGGAGATGTTTTCCATGTTGAACAGGTTCGTATTCAGAACAAGATCAAGGGTTTTTGTAGTAGCAAACGGGTACTTTGCCGACATTTCGACTGACAGCTCGCCCAGAGTATAGTGAAGGCCGCTGAGAACCGCCTCTTTAGGGTTTATCGAGCCTTTGAAACTCATGGCTGAAACGGTATTGACAGGCTTTTTCACGAAATTGGAGTAGCTGTAGTCTGCAGGTGTGAGGTTCCACTCTCCCGATAGGTTGTAGCCGCTTGTATACCCCTCTCCTTTAAGCGTCATGTAAGAGTTGCCGTTGTAATTCAATGACTTCGACTTGTTACTCCCCAGAAGCCAGGCAATCTCACTCTTCCCCGGGCTGATCGTCATCCTGAAGGGATAACTGCTCTGCTTGTCAAGAGGATAGTCCGTAATGGCCCCTTCGAGAGTCATCGGTGATTCTCCGAATCTGCCCGACATGCCGTGCAGGAAGAAGTCCTTTCCCTTCATCTCAAGCACCCCTTTTATGCTGTTGAAGGTCGGCACTCCCTGGCCATAGGTGACCAGACCTTTTTCGGCCCTCCCTCTGATATAAAGGATATTGTAATTCTCACCCTTCTCCATGTGGAGTATCTGGCTGACAAGGCCGTCCAGTCGGCCCTCGTCGAGTTGGTAGATCCCCCCGGCCACGTGCTGTTCTATCCATTCGGAGGTATCTTTCACGATAATCCCGTACGGGATGAACTGACTGTATTTGTCGTAGTCGAATTTTGATGATACCGCCTGGGCGGTGATCCGCGGATCATTGCTCCGGTAGCCGCGGATGGCGCAGCTCCCTTTAATCTCGGATCCGTCGATGACAGCTTCCAGGGCCTTTACGTTGATGTCTTTTGCATCGAGTTCCATGCTGTACTTCAGGGTTATAGAGCCCGATTTCAAAGGTCGCTTGAAGATCGGTTGATAATTAAAGTGGAGGGAGCTTATGGATATTTTCCCTGAAGTGGTGAATTCTTTCAGGCGCCCATGGAAATCGGACTCCGTGTCAACCGATCCGAAAATCTTTTTGAAAGGGACATACTGACGGTAATATGGCCAGAAGTGCCCCGCTTCGACATGTTTTGCAGAGATTTTGGCATCGATCGCCGACTCCCAGGCAGAAGATCCCTTTGGTGCGACCTTTATCTTGCCGTTGATCGAAAATGAGCCGGAGGCGCCGCCGCCAAGCTGGGCAGAGAGTTTGAAGGAGCTTTTGGCTCCCCTGGTGAGTTGTTCGAGAGAGAGATCCGTGTCGGAAAGTTTTGTAACGACCTCTTCCTGTTGAAAAAACCGGTCATGGAAGGTTATCACTCCGTTTTTTATCTGAAGCTGCCCGACGTCAAGCGGCATCGCCTCCGGTTCACCCTTTTCCAGCAGGTCACTGATATTGAATCTGCCGTCAATGCTTCGGATTAGACGGATGTCCGGCTTTTCAGCCAGAAGTGAGTGGATTACAATCTTCCCCCTGAAAAGCGGAATCAGGTCAAGACGGCAGATCACTCTTTTTGCCGACAAAAAGGTTTCCGAGTTGTCAGGCTCTTTTACGACAACGGAGTCGAAGGAAAAGGCAGGACCGAAACTGAAGGTGAATTCGCTGTTTGTGTAGGATACCGGCCTTTTCAGCGACTTCTGGAGCTCTGAGAGAATCTGCTCCTTATAGGTTTCCAGGTCCAGCAGCTTGGGAAGAAGCAGATGCGCTAAAACCATGGTAGCGATGATGACGATCAGGGCGATGGCTACGACCCTGACGAGTCTGCTGTTTGTCGACATATTCTTCCCTGGTTGATTCGAATTGAAATGCTGAAAAGTATACCCTTTGAAGCTTTCTTACGCAACTTATTGAAGCTTTCAAGCGGAAGCACTTCTTGTCACCGCTTTCTTGCAATTAACAGGAATCAACAGTATCATGCCGGTAATCAAGTCGATCTCATTGCAGAAGTCGTGGAAGAAGGTTGCGAGCGGGCAGGCACAAGGCATCGAAGGAGCTGATATGGAAAGAACCGATGATATTCTCGATTCATTGCGGCAGGCGAAGCCCGAACTGACAGCGCTCTTCAAGGTAGATGAAATCGGGCTGTTCGGCTCTGTGATACGTGGCGAGCAGCGGGAAGACAGTGATATCGACATCCTTGTGAATCTCTCTGATGAGGCGGACCTCTTCGACCTCATCGGCCTCGGCCAGTTCCTTGAAGAGAGGCTTCACCACAAGGTTGACGTAGTGCCGAAAAGTTCACTGCGCGACGAGATTCGGGAACATGTGCTTAAAGAGGTTTACTACCTGTGAGAGACCGTTTGCTCTATCTCAAGGATATCTTCCATGCCATTGAAAGCATAGAAACGTTCACCGCCGGGATGGATTACGATGCATTTGTTGCTGACGATAAGACGCAGAGTGCAGTAATCCGCAAACTTGAAATCATCGGCGAAGCAGTCAAGCAGCTTCCCGAGGATATTCTCCTGCTGCATCCCGATATCCCGTGGAAGAGAATAGCCGGCATGCGGGACAAGCTGATCCATTTCTATTTCGGAGTAGATCCGCACCTTGTTTGGCAGACGATCCGGAAGCGGTTGCCCGAGCTGAAGGCGGCTGTAGCGGAGGGTTTGCTGGAGCAGGACTAATACTATATTCAGTCGTTGTGCCAGCTAGATTTATGTTTCCGTAACCTGATATGTGAATGAAGTTTTGGAGGAGATGGTTTTGAATTCATTGATAAAAGCAGTTGTTATGTTTGTTGCAATGTCTTTCCTTGTGGGCTGCGGAGACAATTTTGAATGGTTTCCAGAATCTGCTTCATCCAGCAGCTCATCAACCGCGTCCGCCCCCACTAGTCCTGCTGCGACCACTCCGACTCAAACCTTTACAAACAATTCGTCTGCTTGGAAGTCTCTTGGTTGGCCTGAAGGCGGAGTAGTAAGGGCTCTCGCCATTGATCCCACTAACAGCCAAGTTGTTTACGCAGGGACAGACGGAGGCGTTTATAAGACCAGTAACGGTGGGACAAGCTGGGCTGCAGTTAATAATGGACTGGCGGATACGTCTTTTATCTCTCTCGCCATTGATCCCACCAATAGACAAGTTATTTATTCAGCGTCAAGACTCGGTGTTTATAAATCAACTAACGGCGGGACAAGCTGGAGTGCAATCAAAACTGGGTTCCTTATAACTGGTGGGTCTCTGGTAATCGATCCTACAGACAGCCAAGTCGTGTATATAGGGACTCACGACGGCGTTTTTAAATCAACGAACGGAGGAACAAGCTGGACAGCAATCAACTCTGGACTGACAGATAAGAGTGTTCTCTCTCTTGCCCTTGATTCTACTAATAGCCAAGTTGTTTACGTTGGGACAGGCAATGGCGCATTCAAAACAACCAATGGTGGCACAAGCTGGACTGCAATTGATAGTGGATTGACAGATCAGTCTTTTCACTCACTTGCCATTGATCCAACTGACAGCCAAGTTGTTTATGCATTGAGAGGACCTTCGCCAGTTACAATAAATTCGTCAAGTACATCATTTTCATCAACAGGTGTCGTTTATAAATCAACTAATGGTGGGGCAAGCTGGACTGCAATCAATAGTGGGCTGCCAAATAACTCTGATGGATCCCTTGCCATTGATCCGACTAATAGCCAAGTTGTTTACGCAAGGACAAGCGGCGGTGTTTATAAAACAACCAATGGTGGAACAAACTGGACGGCAAGTTCCAACGGACTACCAAGTTTTATAAGGGTTGAATTTCTTGCCATTGATCCCACTAATAGTCAGGTTATTTACACTGGGACGGGCAGCGGAATTTATAAAGCCACAAATGGTGGAACAAACTGGATTGCAATCAATAGTGGACTGACAAATGCAAATGTCAGCGCTGTCGCCATCGACCCTAGCAATAGGCAAGTTGTTTATGCAGGGGCAGCCAGTGGCATTTGTAAATCAACCAACGGTGGGGAAAGCTGTACGGCGATCAACAGTGGGCTGACAAATATAAATGCTAGCTCTTTAGCCATTGATCGCACTAATAGCCAGGTTGTTTATTATGCGTCGAACAACAGTATTTATAAGACCACTAATGGTGGGACAAGCTGGACTCCGATCAATAGTGGACTGACAAATGCGACTTTTGGCTCCGTTATCATTGATCCCACCAACAGCCAAATTGTTTATATAGCTGCGTCCGACGGCATTTACAAAACAACTAATGGTGGGACAAACTGGACTGCATTCAGCAGTGGACTGCCAACAAATGCGTCTTTTAACTCCCTTGCCATTGATCCGACTAACAGCCAAGTTGTTTATGCTGGGAATGCAGCACAGGGGATTTATAAAACAACCAACGGTGGGGCAAGTTGGATAGCAATCAACGGTGGACTTACAGATTTGCGTGTTCTTTCTCTTGCTCTTGATCCTACTAATAGCCAAGTCGTTTATGCTGGAATTGAATTCCATGGTGTTTATAAAACAACCAACGGTGGAACAAGCTGGACAGCAATCAACAGTGGTGCACTAAGCAGTACAAGTGTTGGCTCTCTTGCCGTAGATTCCACCAACAGCCAAGTTGTTTATGCCGGTACAGACGGCGGCATTTATAAAACAACCAATGGTGGGACAAGCTGGACTGCGGTCAACAGCGGTTTGACAAGTACAAAGGTTAGCTCCCTTGCTATTGATTCCACAAACAGCCAAGTTGTTTATGCAGGGACTGCAAGCCATGGACTTTACAAAACTACAACCGGCGGAATCTGATCCTTTCAGAAGCTCAGGAGGGCAAATGATTGATACTACTCTACAGGAAAGATGCAGAAGACTTATAAATAACAAAATCATTGAACGTCGGAAACTGCTGGATTGCGAAATAGACAAAATTATCATCGCTGCTGGTTCAAGAGGCATGAACTATCCTGTGGCAACAACAATCGGGCAGCAATTCCCTTTATTGTGCAAAGAACTTGAAATCAGAAGTACGGTCGCTTGGCAAGACATTGTGAGTGTTCACAAGGCATTGGGTTCATTCAATAGCGATACTCTCAGGGAAGATTTTAAGGAAGAGGTCGGGGTTTACATTGATGAAGCATTTGCCGAGCTGTCGGTTAAATTGAAAAATATGGTTAGAAATATTCCTCATATGGCAATGCTGAACTTAAATAAGGCTAAGGCTCAAACCATAGCAAGGCTTGATATAGAAATTGATCTGTATGTTGACTCTTTAGCAATATCTCAAAGCAGCAAGGATGCACAGCCTGCAAGTAACCAATACAATTTTTATGGGAATATTGGAGCAGTTCAAACAGGGACAAGCCCAACCGCCAATATTGTTCAAAATTTAAGTTTTGATGATAAAAGAGCAATTGTTGATGCACTGGTCGCTGTCAAAGATCAGCTGGTTCACCTTCAAGATGTCTCGGAATCCAACAGGCAAGAGCTTTCGGAAATTATAGATGAATGTGTTGGCATTTCAAAGAGCGTAAATCCCAACAGTACCAAGTTGCTGGCGTTATTAAACCTTGTAGGGATCACCGTTCAGTCGTATGCAAGCGCTCAACCCGCATATAATACTCTTAAAACAGTATTGATCCCTTTGGGGATAACATTGCCATGAAAAAGTGATCTACGGGGACGGTGTCGAAAGGTCCCGTCTACGTTCTCCATAAAATTGAATTCGCTTTCCCACCCCGGTATTTTCAACTCGACCGCCCTCTTTTCACTCTCCTGCAAGCACGGAATGTTCTCCTGAAAAGCCTGAAAAGTCTTGAAGTTTAAGCCGCAGAATCCCCCCTTTTATGATTGACCGCTCTTCCTGATTTGAGCTACGATGCTACAATTTTCCCGACCTTCAGGATGTGCAGATGCCATGAAAATAAAGAGGTTGGAGATATCAGGATTCAAGTCCTTCGTCGAGAAGGCTTCTTTTGATTTTCCTGCAGGGGTCACGGCTGTAGTCGGGCCGAACGGCTGCGGCAAGTCGAATGTCGTCGATGCCATCAGATGGGTCATGGGGGAACAGTCTGCAAAGAATCTTCGGGGCCGCCAGATGGAAGACGTGATCTTTGGCGGCAGCGAATCCCGCAAGCCTCTGGGGATGGCAGAGGTCTCCCTGGTATTTTCCACCGACGACGGCCGGGTCCCTGCAAAATATCTGAACTATTCCGAAATCCAGGTCACCAGAAGGCTGTACCGGGACGGGGAGAGTGAGTATCTCCTGAACAAGACCCCCTGCCGCCTCATGGATATATCCGAGCTTTTCATGGATACCGGCGTAGGAGCGCGCGCCTATTCCATTATCGAGCAGGGCAGGATCGGTATGATCCTGATGGCCAAGCCGGAAGAGCGCCGCTTCCTGATTGAAGAGGCAGCAGGGGTCACAAAGTATAAATCGAGAAAGCAGATTGCGCTCAAAAAGATGGAAGCGACCAAGCAGAATCTTGTCAGGATCGGAGATATCGTCGGTGAAATTCGGCGACAACTCGGCTCCCTGCACCGGCAGGCCAAGAAAGCGGAGCGCTTCAGAGCAGTCAGGGAGGAGCTCCGGGGTATCGAGCTTTTCTTTGCTTCGCGCCGTTATGAAGAGCTTACAGAACAGAAAAGTTTATTGCAGTCCGAGATGGAGAAACATGAACAGCGTGGTGAGGAGATCTCCGCAGCACTTGGCTTGAAAGAGAGCAACCTTGAAACCCTTCGTCTCAAACAGCTTGAAGAGGAGCAGAGGCTTTCTGCAGCACAGGAGGAGATATTCAAGGGTAAGGCCGAACTCCAGGGGGCGGAGAACAGGCTTGAATTCCAGAGAAAAGAGATTGCAGGTCTGGAGACCCAGCAGATCAGGTTCAACAATGAGCTTGAGCTCGTACAAAGACAGATTGCGGAGGCGCAGGCAGAGGGGAATCTTCTTGAACTGAGGAGCAGTGAGTTTATGACCGACTCTCTCGGTGAAGAGGATGCTCTGAATGTCAAGGAACGTCAGCTTGAGGAGTATGCAGCCAGCGAAAGGGTTGCGTCGCTGACGCTTGAAGACGGCAGAAAGAGGCTTTTCGGGCTGCTGGGAGAGATCAGTCAGGCATCCAACCAGAATGCTGCTACAACAAAAAGGCTTGAGCTTCTTTCCGAAAGGATTCTGAGAAGTGCCGGCGAAGAGAAGAGTCTGAAAGAACTTCTCGCCAAGGCAGAACTGCTTGCTTCCGGGTTCGAGGCGAGCCTTGTGGCAGAGCGCACAACTTTCTCCTCATTAACTGACGCCATTAAAGCTCTGGACGAATCCCGTGACTCCCTGAAAAAATCACTCGATGGAATAGAGCGCGAGTTCAGAGTGAGCCGTGATGAGCTGAGCAAGATATCGTCGAGACTGCACTCCCTTCAGGAGCTTGAAGCGCAGTTTGCCGGCTACGGGCAGGGGGTCAGGACTCTCATGCTCGATGATGCGTTCAAGGGGCGGTTTGCCGGTCTTCTTGCCGATATCGTTGAAGTTGACGAGGAGCTTGAGCCTGTACTGGAGGCGGTGCTGGGCGGGCGCTTGCAGTCCCTCGTTGCGAGCTCGGAAGATATCGTCCATGATGCCGTCAACCATCTGAAGAGCCGAGGTGGCGGCAGGTGCGGATTTCTGCTCCCGCTGTCCGAAAGACGGGACGATCTGCCCCCTCCGGAAGGGGCAGTGCCGCTTCTTTCAAGACTTAAAGACGGTGACTCGGATCATACCCTTAAAGCCCTGCTGCATGGAGTGATGCTCGTCGCGGACCTTCGCACCGCTATCACGCTTTCAAGATCAGAGCCGGATCTGAAATTCGTCACTCTGCAGGGGGATCTTGCCTTTGGCGGCGGTCTTGTGGTCGGCGGCTCGCGTGAACCGGTACAGCAGGGACTGATTCACAAGAAGCGCGAAATCAGGGCTCTTGCGGCACGCAAATCCGCTTTCGAAGAGCAGGTCTCAGCACTCTCCGCCACCAGGGACGATCATCTCTCCCGGATTACAGAAGCAGAAAAAGAGCTGCAGATCCTCAGGCAGAAACAGAGAGCTTCGGAGATGAACCTCCTTGCCTCTGAAAAGGATCTCCAACGTACTGCCGGAGAGGTGCTTCGCCTCAAGGAGCGACTCTCGCTCAAGGCCATGGATGACCAGCAGCTGAGCGAGGAGATGGCGCAACTCAAGCAGGAGCTTCTTGAATCGGAGGTGCGGAGAAGCTCTGCAGAAAGCCTGAAAGAAGGGCTGGAATCCGAGGTCGCACGGATTCATGATGACCTGACTGAAAAAAGGAAGGTAATTGAAGCGTTAAGGCTGGATATTACCGCGATAAAAGTCCGCGCCGCATCTCTTCGGGAGAAGAAGGAATCGGCTGCTGCCGCCCTTAAAAAAGTGGAACAGGCTTGTGCTAACCTTGCTGACAGAGCTGCGAGGCTGATTGAAGAGAAGATTACGGGAGCTGATGAGCTGGAACGGGTCAGGAACGGTGCTGCTGAAAGCCGGTTGCAGCTGGAAGAGCTTGTACGGGTTTATTCAAAAAAAGAAGAGATGCTTTCGACTTCAAGGGTCTCCTGTGATGAGTCAATAAGCCGGCTCAAGGGCGAGGAGCTGCTTCTCAAGGAGATAAAAGGTGAAGAGGACGAGCTGAGGCGGCTTGCCTCGGAAACGAGCCTCAAACTCTCCGGGCTGCTGATGGAGCTGGGGAATCTCGAGACCCAGCTTAAGGAGAGGTATCGAATGGAGCTCTCCGAGATCTCTTCTGTTTCTGTTTCCCCTGATATCGGAGAGGAACAGCTGGCTCTTAGGCAGTCGGAACTTCAGAAGCAGGTCGAT
>JBGQLM010000100.1:0-15450 GCA_041500085.1 Geobacteraceae bacterium | reverse complement strand
TCGCCGACAAGCTGGACACCATCTGCGGCTGCTTCGGCGTCGGCCTCATCCCGACCGGCTCGGCCGACCCGTATGCCCTCCGCCGCTCCGCCCTCGGCGTGATCAACATCATTCTCGGCCGTGGCTACCGCCTCTCCCTGAACTCGCTTATCGACGGAGCTCTCGACCTGCTGGCTCCGAAACTGGCCAGGCCTGCAGCCGAGGTCAAGGCTGATGTCATGGAGTTCTTCCGCGGCCGTTTTGTCAATCTTCTTGGGGACCGCTATCCCGGCGATGCTGTCGATGCCGCAGTAGCCGTGAACTATGACGATCTGATCGAGACTGCGGCACGGATCTCGGCCCTGGCCGCTTTCAAGTCACGGCCTGACTTCGAGGAGCTCGCCGTCACCTTCAAGCGGGTCGGGAACATCGTAAAAGAAGGGGTCGATGCAACAATCGACCAGTCGCTGTTTGAGGACCCTGCGGAAGCAGCGCTCTTCAAGGCAGTCGATTCGGTCGGGAAAATCGTCTCTGCCGCGATAGTCAACAAGGACTTCGTCCTGGCTTTGACCGAGATCGCCACCCTGCGGGCGCCTGTAGACACCTTCTTCGACAAGGTCATGGTCATGGCTGATGACGAAAAGGTCCGCCAGAACCGGCTGGCCCTGCTCACCCTGATCGCCAGGCTCTTCGGCGGGATCGCCGACTTCGGCCGGCTCAACTGATGACCTTTACCATGAATCCCGTGCTGGTGAGGGCCGTATCGAACGGCAACAAGCCGGGGCACATGGCCAGATGATGCCACAATTGACAAGGCTGCAATCTTCACTGCTGTTATTCAAGCTGTTGTCGTTGCAGAAGCAGAGGCGTTGCCGTGAGAAACGGCCCTCACCAGCACGAGCTGGATCAGACTCAATCAAGGAGGTTCACATGAAACGATTCGTGTTGGCTGTCCTCTGCACCCTGGCAACGGCGGCCGCTGCCCATGCCGAAAAGGTCGCTTCCCCCATTCCGATCGGGATAGGGGTGGCCCAGACCAGCAATGTGGCACTGTTCGGACAGGAGCAGATCATCGGTGCAAAAATCGCCGAAAAACTGCTTAACGTCAAAGGGGTTAACGGGACGCCTTTCAAGCTGGTGCAACAGGACACCGGCGGCGATGAAGCCGGAGCGATCAACGCCTTTCAGAACCTGATCAACCAGGAAAAGGTGGTCGGGATCGTCGGACCGACCCTTTCCCAGCAGGCATTCAGCGCCGATCCGATCGCCAACCGCCTTAAAGTTCCGGTGCTCGGCCCCTCCAATACTGCCAAGGGAATTCCCCAGATCGGCGAATACATCGGCAGGGTTTCGGCTCCGGTTGCCAGGGTAGCTCCGAATGCCGTCAACCAGGCCCTGAAGCAGAACCCCAAAATCAGGCGCGTGGCTGTGCTCTATGCCCAGAACGACGCTTACAGCTCCTCGGAGACCGGCACTTTCCAGGAAGCAGTCAAAAGTCACAAGCTGGAGCTGGTAACCGTACAGAAGTTCATGACCACTGACACCGACTTTACTACCCAGGCGACCTCGGTTCTGGGCGCCAAGGTCGATCTGGTCATCGTCTCCGGCCTGGCCGCCGATGGTGGCAATCTCGTCAAACAACTGCGTCAGCTCGGCTACAAGGGGACTATCATAGGCGGCAACGGCTTCAATACCGCCAATGTCTTCCCGGTCTGCGGCAGAGACTGCAACGGGATCCTGGTGGCCCAGGCCTACAGTCCGGACGCCAATAACCCCGTCAACAAGGCCTTTGTTGCCGAATACCGGAGCAAGTACAAGAAGGACCCGCCGCAGTTCTCGGCTCAGGCCTTCACTGCTGTGCAGGTTTTTGTCGAAGCTCTCAGCAAGGTGGAGAAGACCACGAAGAAAAAAATCGTCCAGCTGGATCTGGCCACGGTCCGCGAAGAGCTGAACAAAGCGCTCCGCACCGGCTCCTATATCACCCCTCTTGGTGAAATAAGCCTCGACAAGGAAGGGGAGATCAACCAGAAGACGTTCTATGTCTCCCAGATCAAAATGGAATCAGACGGTAAGAACGGCAAGTTCGTGATTGTCAGCAAATAGTAACAGCAGGGGTTCAGGCGCTCACGACTTGAGTCTTTACAAAAAATGATACCTTCAGAAGAAAATTACTCACGCAACGACGCGACGACGCAACGAAAATCTTTAATTGGTTTTGGTTTTAAAGTGTCGCGTCGTTGCGTCGTCGCGTGAAATAATATATTTTGGGTTCATGCTTGTCTGACTCAGGCTGAAGGAGCTCTCCGCCATGGACGCCGTCCAGTTCCTGCAAAATCTCCTCAATGGCATCAGCATCGGCAGCGTGTACGCCATTTTTGCTCTCGGCTATACCCTCGTCTTTTCCATTCTCGGCATCATCAACTTCGCCCATGGGGCGGTATTTACCCTCGGGGCCTATCTTACCTACAGCATGGCGGTCGGCCAGTTCGGTATCAGCGGCCTGCTGGCCGATACCCGTCTCCCCTTTCACCTCTCGTTTCCGCTTGCCCTGCTCCTCGGGGCTGTCTGCTCCGGTTTCGCCGGTGTACTTGTCGAACGCTGCGCCTTCAGGCCGCTCCGCTCGCGGGGCGCCGATCCGCTGCTGGCGCTGGTAAGCAGCCTCGGTATCGCGCTGGTAGCGGTAAATGCCATCCAGTACCTGGTCGGCTCGGAGATCTATTCCTTCCCGACCGATGTCTACGGGGAGCTCCCTCCGGCCGTCACATTCGAGATCGGATCAAAAACAGTCGTAGTGAGGACGGTCCAGGTGATTATTTTTAGCGTGAGCATGGCGCTGCTTGGCGGGCTCGCCTGGCTGATCAACTTCACCCGGACCGGCAAGGCGCTGCGAGGGGTGGCTGAAAATACGGCCACGGCCAGCCTGCTCGGGATAAACGTCGACCGCTTCATCCTCTACACCTTCTTCCTTTCCGGCTTTCTTGGCGGAATGGCCGGCAGCCTCGTAGGGACCAGCTTCGGTATTGCCGGGCCGTACTTCGGCGTCACCTACGGACTCAAGGGGCTGGCGGTCATGGTGCTCGGCGGACTTGGGAGTATTCCCGGAGCCCTGGTCGGCGGGATGATGATCGGTCTCGCCGAGGCTTTTGTGCCGACCGAATACAGCGCCTACAAGGAGGCGGTCGCCTTTGCCTTCCTTTTCCTTGCTCTCATGGTCCGCCCCCAGGGTCTGCTCGGCAAGACCACGATCCAGAAGGTGTGACCATGGCCGACTTCTTCCAGAACTACGGCTTCCTCATCGTCACCATGGCGCAGCAGTCTCTCCTTGCCATGAGTCTCTATTTCCCGCTCATGGCCGGCCAGCTGAGCCTGGCTTCGCCCGGCTTCTACGCCTTGGGGGGGTACATTGCCGCCATCATCGGCACGGACGACCGCTTTGCCCCGCTGCGCGATGCCCTTGGCAACTGGGTCTTTCCGCTCGAATGGCTGGCTGCCGGCCTTGCTTCAGCCCTCCTGGCGCTGCTGGTCGGCATCCCTGCCCTCCGCCTGCGCGGGATCTACCTGGCGCTGGCAACCATAGCCTTTGTCGAGATATTCCGGGTCCTCTGCCTTAACCTGACCATAACCGGCGGCGCTATCGGTATTTTCGGCGTACCGCAGCTTTTTGAAAGCCGCTGGGGGTATATCTGCATCTTCGGACCGCTCCTGGCAGTGATCCTGCTGTTCACCCGGCGGCTTGAACGGTCACGGGTCGGACTGGCCTTCAAGGCAATCCGCGAAGACGAGCTGGCCAGCGACGCCATGGGGATCAACACCACCCGCTACAAGGTGCTGGCCTTCGTTATCGGCGGCGTTCTGGCCGGGGTCGTCGGCGGAATGAGTGCACCTTTTCTCAATACCTGGAATGCGCGCCAGGGAACGTTCGACGCGTCAATCGGCTACCTCGCCTATGTCCTGATTGGCGGCAGCCGCTCCCTCTGGGGACCGCTTCTGGGGGGGATGCTCCTGACCGCACTCCCGGAGATGCTCCGGCCGCTCAAGGATTTCCGGCTGATCATCAACGGCATGGTGCTGGTGATCGCCAGCATCTACCTGCCGCGCGGCATCGTCGGTGCTCTCGGCAGCCTGAAGCAGCTCTGCCTCGGCACGAAAGGGGACCGGTCATGAAGGTCTTCCTGGAAGCCGAAGGGCTGAGCCGCAATTTCGGCGGGCTGATGGCGGTCAATGATGTCTCCTTCTCGGTGGCGGAAGGAGAGATTTTCGGCCTGATCGGCCCGAACGGCGCCGGAAAGACCACCCTCTTCAACCTGATGACCGGCCTCACCCCGGTCAGCCGCGGCAGCCTCAGGTTCCGCGGGCATGAGCTTACCGGGCTCCCGCCGCACCGGATCGCAAAAAAAGGGGTCGGCCGCACCTTTCAGAATATCCGTCTCTTCAAGGGGCTGAGCGCTCTCGACAACCTTCGGGTGGCGCAGCATATCCGGACACGCAGCGGTCTCTTCAGCGGGGTTTTCGCCACTGCTTCGGCAAAGCTGGAGGAAGAGCGGGGCACGGCAAAAGCCAGGGAGATCCTGCAGCTGGTGGGGCTGGCAGATCGCGCCCATGAGGCGGCCGGAAATTTTTCCTACGGCGACCAGCGCCGGCTCGAGCTCGGCCGTGCCCTGGCCATGGAGCCGGCGCTGCTGCTGCTCGACGAGCCGGCAGCCGGCATGAACGTCCATGAAAAGCATGCACTCACCGGGTTCATCCGCGAAATCCGCGACAAGTTCAACCTGACGATCATGATCATCGAGCACCATGTGCCGCTTGTCATGGGTCTGTGCGACCGGATCGCGGTGCTCAATTTCGGCGAGCTGCTCGCCATCGGCCCGCCGGCAGAGGTGCAGCAGAACCCGGAGGTCATCGACGCCTACCTGGGAGGGGAATGATGGCGCTGCTCGAACTGGATAATCTCTGCATCGCGTACGGCGCTGTTCCGGCTGTCCGCAACCTCTCCCTTACCGTCAACGAAGGCGAAATAGTCACCCTGATCGGCGCCAACGGCGCAGGCAAATCGACCACGCTCCGCACCGTATCGCGGCTGATCAGGCAGCAGAGCGGGACGATCCGCTTCGCTGGCCGTGACATCTCCGCCCTCCCCGCCCACGAGATTGTCCGCCTCGGTATCGCCCACTGCCCTGAAGGGCGGCAGGTCCTGGCGCGGCAGAGTGTCGCCGACAACCTGCTGCTGGGTGCCTATGTGCGGCATGACACAGCCGGGATAAAGCACGACATGGAGCGGATGTACCAGCGCTTCCCCCGGCTGCAGGAGCGGAGCAGTCAGCCCGCAGGCACTCTCTCCGGCGGCGAGCAGCAGATGCTCGCCATTGCCAGGGCGCTCATGAGCCGCCCCCGGCTGCTGCTGCTGGATGAACCGAGCCTCGGTCTGGCGCCGCTGATCGTCCGGGATATCTTCGCCATCATCCGCGAACTCAATGCCGAAGGGATGACGATCCTGCTGGTGGAACAGAACGCCAGGCTCGCCATGCAGCACGCCCACCGCACCTATGTCCTAGAAGCCGGAGAAATCGCCCTCTCCGGAGAATCTGCAGAGCTGATGGACGACCAGCGCCTCCTGCACGCCTACCTTGGTTACTGAATCGCCCCTCTCGGATCGGAAAGAGAGATGGGATGCGATCAGGAAATACCCTGAAGATAATACTGATCCGCCTCCAGTCTGGAGAAGGGCGAATTCATACAAAGGACAAAAAGATATGAAAGCAAGAAGAGTTGTCATCACTGGTCTGGGGGTCGTCAGTTCAATCGGCATTGGCGCTGAAGCCTTTTGGCAATCGCTGAAAAACGGGGTCTCCGGGTGTACCAAAGTAACCAGGTTCGACTGCAGCACCAATAAGTCGCAGATCAACTGTGATGTGAAAAACTTCGACCCCGGCGACTACCTCGATATCAAGACCGCAAAAAGGACCTCACGCTTTATTCAGTTTGCCTTGGCCTCGGCGTTCATGGCAAAGGCCGACGCCGGGCTGGAGATCGAGGAAAGAAACAGCATCGGCGTCTACATTGGCACGGGAGCGGGAGGGTTCGATGCTCTCGATGACACCTATCGTACCTTCCTGCAAAAAGGGCCGCGAGCACTTGGTCCCTTTGCTATAACAAACGTGATCCCCAACATGGCTGCAAGTAATGTTGCCATTGCCCTGGGGACCAACGGCCCTTGCGTGGCCCCCGTCGCCGCCTGTGCCTCCGGTCTCCACGCCATCTACGACGCGTATCTCGCGATCAAATACGGCCTGATTGATAAGGCCTTTGCGGGAGGAGCGGAGTCGACGATTACCTCCCTGGTTTTTGCCGGCTACGATGCCCTGCGGGTACTGTCGCAAAATAATGACCGGTTTGAGCATGCAAGCCGACCATTCGACCGGGACAGGGACGGCTTCGTCATGGGGGAAGGGGCAGGGATCATCTTGCTGGAAGAATACGATGCTGCTGTACGAAGAGGAGCCAGCATTTACGCCGAGATTGCCTCCGCGGAGCTGTCGTGCGATGCGAGCCACATAACATCTCCGGACCTGAGCGGGGAGATCATCATGAACACCATGCGTAAAGCAGTGGTGAACGGGAGTGCCGACCTGGACGACGTTGCATACATAAGTGCCCACGGGACATCCACGAGCACGAACGATATGGTCGAGGCAAAGGCAATCCATAAGCTCAACAGCGAACTGAACGGCGATGTGCCGGTGACAGCAATAAAGTCGATGATCGGTCATACCTTGGGGGCATCAGGGGCGCTAGCACTCATCGGCGGCGTGATGTCTCTCCGGGAGGGGCTCATTCCGCCGACAATCAATACCACTAATTTCGACCCTGCCATTGATCCTATAGCCCTTGTCACGCAGCCGACAACATTTGCGGCCCGGAAAGAATTCGTACTGACCAATGCTTTCGGTTTCGGCGGGCATAATGCCTGTGTGCTGATCAAGAAGATACGATAACTGCCGAAGGAAGTTCTTGCACTACGTCAGGTGAATTGAGTCGTTCCATCACCACGGCATTCGGGAGCTGAAACACCATTGGAATCTACCAGTCATGAATCGTATTAAATGTCTGCTCAAATCCTGCATGATAACGGTTTCTC
The DNA here is from genome assembly GCA_041500085.1 of Geobacteraceae bacterium. Taxonomy (GTDB): domain Bacteria; phylum Desulfobacterota; class Desulfuromonadia; order Geobacterales; family DSM-12255; genus VEOV01. The sequence continues at coordinate 8,336 of JBGQLM010000100.1, read as the reverse complement.
TGCTACTTTTATCGGCATGCTTGCCGACGGAAAATCGTCCCGGAGAACCGATCTTCGAACCGAAGCTTGAAAGCGATCATTTTGTCGCCGGTGACGGAGCGAAATTACCGGTACGCTCATGGTTGCCGATGAAGGGTCCGGTCAAAGCGGTCGTAGTTGGGCTGCATGGTTTCAACGATTACAGCAACTCCTTCGCCATTCCGGGCGAGTATCTGAGCCGCCACGGCATCGGCTGCTACGCCTACGACCAGCGCGGTTTCGGTGGTGCGCCGGGACGCGGACTCTGGGCGGGCATGGAGGCATACAAGAACGACCTCACCTGTTTTGTAAAGGAGATCCGCAAACGCCACCCCGGTGTTCCGCTCTATGTACTGGGGGAGAGCATGGGAGGTGCCGTGACCATGGTCGCCGCGACCGGGAGCAATCCGCCGGATGTCGACGGCGTCATCCTTGTCGCCCCGGCGGTCTGGGGGCGCAAAACCATGCCGTGGTATCAGAGATGGCTGCTCGCCGTCACCTCTCACACACTCCCATGGCTGAAATTGACGGGGAAAGAGCTGAATGTCAAACCTACCGACAACAAGGAGGTGCGGCGGTCAATCAGTCGCGATCCGCTCTTCATCAAGGCCACCCGCATCGACGCAATGTACGGGCTCACCAATTTGATGGATGAGGCGCTGTCCCGGGCGGAGAAGCTGCCTTTGCCCGCTTTGGTCCAATACGGCAGGAACGACCAGGTCATACCCAAAGAGCCTGTTTTCCTGATGCTCAACAAGCTGCCCAAGGCAACCCGCAAGGCTTTCTATGAGCACGGTTATCATATGTTACTGCGTGATTTGCAGGGAGAGAAACCCATGGCCGACATCGTGGCCTGGATAATCGACCATGACAGTCCGCTGCCCTATGGTACGGAAAACTGGAACTGATCGGGCGGGCTTGAGGTGAGTTGAGGGGAAAACAATTCGCTTCTAATGCGCCAAGGCGGCAAAGCCTCCTCCGACCTTGCCGGCCGTCTTCATGTCGGAGGCAAATTTGACGCAGTTTCTTCCTGACGACTTGGCAAGGTAGAGGGCCTTATCCGCCCGCCCTATCATGTCGTCGAGGCTGAGCGAAGGATCTGAGTTCAGATTCGAGATAAAGCCGCCGATACTGCAGGTGACGTCATGATCGGAAAGTTTGATATCCGCTATCAGCCTTCTCAATCTTTCCGCTATTTCAGGCGCCTTTTCAGCTGTTGTTTCCGGCATGAAGACAACAAACTCCTCTCCCCCGTATCTGCCGGCGACGTCTGATTGCCTCAACGCCTTCTTAATGGTCCTGCCGACAGATTTTAATACTTCATCGCCGGCTTGATGCCCATGATTGTCATTGATATGCTTGAAATGGTCCAGATCCAGAATAAGCAGGCAGACATGGCTATCTTTCCTTTTCGCCAGATAGGACATATATTCCGCTATTTCAGTGAAAGCCCGTCTCGTCAGAAGTTCCGTCAGAGAGTCTATAGAGAATAGCTGCCCGAAGCCTTTCGTCTCCTTCCAGAGTCTTTTCAATGTTTCCGCAAGAATTTCAAGGGCCGGGGTTGCTTTCCCGTGCTCCATCATGATATCGACGAATAGCTGAATATGGTGCTCATAACCGTCTTCCGGGCATATTCCGCCGATGACCTTGCGCAGCAGATTGAACATGGTCCCGAACGCCGGGTGAAGCAGATAAAATTCGAAGCGGTATGCCAGCAGCAGGCTTTCCGCACCGTCGCTCAAATCGGCGCTCCTGGCCAACAGTTCGTTGGTTTTGGGGATTATATTCTGAAGCTCCGTTATCATCAGCTCAGGGTCATCAAACAACTGCGGCAGCGGCGATTGCTCTGAATGACGGAGCGCCCTTTCCCAGAAATCCACGTGCTGGGACTCTTCCGCATGCATCTCTTCCCAGAACCGTTTCAGCTTTGGCTCGGCTGCCACAGCTGCCAGCTGCTCATAGGTAGTGCAGGCCGCTTTGTCAATCTCCATGCAGAGTTTGACGATCTCCTTCATGACATTTTCATTCATATGATTTCCTTATGGCTGTTTGCAGCCAAGAGCTGTTCATCGTCTTCTCATGAAAAACCTGAGATTACAGAGGAGCGCATATTATGAATTAATCTTTATCTTGTCAAGCAAAAGGAGAGCTTGGCAGTGCGCTAATATCCTGCAATATAAGCAGAATTGGCGTTGTAATCGCGGTCCCGTTCACCTCCCCCAAGGGAAAAAGGGGCTCTATACAAGAGGAGAAGTTGTGCTGAACAGATTGCCTTGACGGCCTGTTTACTTGACTTCAGCCGTTTTCATGGTATTTGAAGTTACCTGGAAGCAAATTAGTTTAGGGTCTGTCAGTAAGTGTGAGAGACCCTTGGAAGGAATAATATGGACACCAGCAGCAGACGGAAATTTCTCGTTAGTGCCCTCGGCCTGGTCGGCGCTGCGTTTGCCGGGGTTGCGGCATACCCTGTTTTCAGATACCTCTCGCCACCCGCAATGGATAAGGATAAAGGACGGGTGACCATCTCCCGCGCCCAGGTCGGGGTGGGACAGGCCTATTTCTTCCAGTTCCAGGGGCATCCGGCCGTGGTGCTGCAGAAGACACCCGGCGTCTTCGTCGCCTTCTCGGCCATCTGCACCCACCTGGGCTGCATCATCAAGTGGCTACCGGAGAAAGAGGAGTTTCTCTGCCCCTGCCACGCCGGCCGCTACGCCATTGACGGCAAGGTCCTGAGCGGTCCGCCGCCAAAGCCCCTGCCAATAATCCCGGTTACCCTGGCGGGCGACAACCTGCTGGTCGGATAGGAGAACATCATGGAATTAGGCAGGAAAATCGCCGATTATATCGATGCAAGGCTCGGGATACGCGACATCCTGGAGCAGAACCTCACCAAGTATCTTGTTCCCCGCAACATCAACGTCTGGTACACCCTGGGGGCGGTGCTGCTGACCCTCTTCGCCCTGCAGATCGGTACCGGCATTCTGCTGCTCGTCTATTACAACCCAACCGTCGACGAGGCCTTCCACAGCGTGCAGCGGATCATGAACGAGATCCCTTTCGGCTGGCTGATCCGCACTGTCCATGCCGTGGGGGCCAACATCATCGTCCTGGCGCTGCTCCTGCATATGCTCTCGGTCCTCTTCATGGGGAGCTACAAGGCACCCCGCGAGTTTAACTGGCTGGCCGGCTTTTTCCTGTTTCTGCTGTCGCTGGGGATGTGCCTGACCGGCTACCTCCTCCCCTGGAGCCAGCTCTCTTTCTGGGCGACCACCGTGGCCACCAGCAGCTCCCAGGAGATCCCCCTGGTCGGCGACCTTGCGATCCGTTTCCTGCGCGGGGGCGCCATGGTCGGCCAGCCGACCCTGGGGAGGTTCTTCGCTCTGCACGTGATCGGCTTCCCGTTGCTGTTCGGCGTGCTGGTCCTCGCCCACCTCTTCTGCGTGCGGCGGGTGGGCATCTCCCGGCCTCCGTTCGGCCCTGATTGGCGCCCCGCGGAGCTCCCGGCCAGGTTTCATCACGAAGAACATCGCGGCGGAATCCCCTTCTTTCCCCATTACGTGGCCAAAGATGCGGCAATAATCGCCTTCTTTCTGGCCCTGCTGCTGGGGGTGGTCTTCTTTGCGCCGGGGCTCTTCTTCCCGCCTACGGCCTTCGAGCCGGCCGATCCCTTCATAACCCCCAAGGGGATCAAGCCTGAGTGGTACTTTCTCTGGGCCTACCAGACCCTGAAGATATTCCCCAGCGAGTTCCTGGGACTGGCAGTACAGGGGGTGGCGGTTACGCTGCTCCTGCTGCTCCCTTTTCTCGACCGCTCCCCGGAGCGGCGGCCGGCCAAGCGACCTCTCTTCGTGGCCGCCTACCTGCTCGGGATTGCAGTATTCATAGCCCTTTCGGTATGGGGGCACTACTCATGATAAAGTTTCGGTCACTACTGATACTGGCCGCCTGGCCGCTCTTTCTGCACCTCACTTCGACACCCTCCCCGGCCCAAACCACGGAAACGGTCTGTATCCAGTGCCACGGCGCCCTGCCCGGAAGGCTGGGCGAACCGGTAAAACTCTGGAAAGGGAGCGTCCATTCTGCCAACGGCATCTCCTGCCACAACTGCCATGGCGGCGACCCGACTGACATGGCCATGGCGATGAACCCGGCACGGGGCTTTCTCGGCGCCCCCAAAGACAAGGCGATCCCGGAGTTCTGCGGCCGCTGCCACGTAGGGGTCAAGGAAGACTACCTCGCCAGCGCCCATGGCCGCGCCCTTGGCCGGGGCGGCCCCCAGTGTGTCACCTGTCACAGCAATCACGCGGTTTTCAAGGCCACCCCGGACCTGATCAACAGCCGCGACTGCACCCGCTGTCACGACTATGGCCGGGCCGAGGAGATCAGGTCATCGGTGATAGAAACCGACCGCAGGATCACCGAGCTCGAACAGTCCCTTCTGGCCCTGCATCGGACCGGTATCGTCACCAGGGAGCTGGAGGGTGAACTCTTTTCCCTCCGTAACCGCTTCCACCGACTCTTTCACAACGTCGACGTGGAAAAGGTGCGTAACCAGACGGCCGGATTCCAGGCGGAACTGGGAAAGATCCGCGACCGGGTCATTGCTATCGAGAATAAACTGAAACAGCGCAAGCTCTGGGGCGGTGCGATTGTGGCGCTGCTTCTGCTTGGCGGGGTGCTGGCGCTCTTGCTGCACAAGACTTACATGGAAAAAAACTGAGGAATGGGCCGGAGCAATCATGCTTCGGTCCTGTCGCAATAGCAGGATAAGGAGCCGGTTATGGCGGATATGGAGCTGTTCTGGAAGGCTGAGGATCAGGCGGCACGGCTGGCGGAGCTGACCAGCCTGACAGGAGAACTCAAGGAGCTCCCGCTGCGAAGGGATGTCCGCTCCCTGGGGATGCTGCTGGGCGCGGTGATCAGGGAACAGGCCGGCGAACAGACCCTGGCTGCCGAGGAGGAGCTCCGGCACCTGGCGATCAGCCACCGGAAACTGAACGACGAGCTTGGGGAGGCATGCCTCGATTTCCCCGGCGAACGGGAGCTTCTGGAACAGGCGGGCAAGATCATCGGCCGGATGTCCGTGGCCGATGCCTACCAGATCGTCAAGGCCTTTTCCACCTACTTCGAGCTGACCAACCTGGCGGAAACCAACCACCGCAAACGGCGCCGAAGGGCGGCCCAGCTGGCAGCAAACGAGCCGGACAAACCGGGCTCCCTGCGCGGCACCCTGCTCCGGATGCGGAACTCCGGGATCAGCGCGGAATCGGCGCTCCAGTGGCTACGACAGATAGAGGTCATGCCGGTTTTTACCGCCCATCCCACCGACGTGGCCCGCCGGGTGGTCCATTTCAAACAGCGCCGCATAGCATTGGAGCTGGCCGCCCTGGACCGGCTCCCCCTGGCCGATGCCGAAGTGGCCAAGGCCCAGGACGCCATGCTCGCCGAGATAACCTCCCTCTGGCAGACGGACGAGGTGCGGCGGCGCAAGCCGACGGTCCTGGACGAAATCAAGATGGGGCTGGATCACTACCCGGATTCGCTGATCGGACCGATCGCCGGCCTTTACGAGGAGCTGGCGGCGGCGCTCCGGGAAACCTACGGCACAGAGATCCCCCCCCATGAGCTGCCGACCCTGGTTCGCTTCGGCTCCTGGATCGGCGGCGACCGGGACGGCAATCCCCATGTCACCGCCGCCTCCACCCGCGAAGCGCTGCAGAAGGCGCGGGAGACCATCATCGGCGAATACCTGGCATCAATGGAGGAGCTGCGCCGCCTGCTGACCCCTTCCAGCTGCCGGGCGCCGGTCACACCGCAACTGGCGGCGGCGGTGGCGAACTACTACTCCACCCTGGCTCACGCTCCGGAGGAGAGTGAAGTCATCCCCGAATGCGAGCAGTACCGGCGGTTTGCCGGTTTGATCCTCCACCGGCTGCGTCTCACCCTTATGGAACCGGATCATGCCGACGCCTACCCCACAGCTGCCGCCTTGCGCGACGACCTGTGGCTCATGAGGGAGAGCCTGGCAACCGACAACGGGGAAAGGCTGGCCCGCAGCCTGGTGGACCCGCTCCTGCGCCGGATCGACACCTTCGGCTTCCACCTGCACAGCCTCGACATCCGGCAGCACGCCAAGGTCCATAGCCGGGCCGTTGCCGAGCTGGGTGCCGGCTCCACCCGCTGCGCCGGGCCGAAAGCTGCGCTCCCTGCCCCACCATCGCCGGAAACCGCCGAACTCCTCGACACCCTGCGGGCCATTGCCCGGTTGAAGCGGAGCTATCCGCCTGAGGCGATCCGGACCTACGTGATCAGCGGCGCCAGCTCCGTCCAGGATATCCTCTCCCTGGTCTGGCTCATGGAGCTCTGCGGCGTGCAGGTGGCAGCCACAGACAGCGGCGACCCCGGCGTGATGCCGGTCCCGCTTTTCGAGTCCATCGAAGACCTGCGCCAGGCCCCGGAGATCTGCCGCACCCTCTGGACCTCGCCCGGCTACGCCTCGTTTCTCGACTTCTGGGGGCGCCGCCAGGAGGTCATGCTTGGCTATTCCGATTCCAACAAGGACGGCGGCATGCTCACCAGCTCCTGGGAGATTCATAAGGCCCACCGGGAGCTGCACCGGGTCGCCGACGCGTGCGGAGTCAAACTCGTACTGTTCCACGGCCGGGGCGGCACGGTCGGCCGGGGGGGCGGTCCCACCCACCGGGCGATCGTGGCCCAGCCTGCCGGGGCCTTCACCGGCTCCCTGAAGCTCACCGAACAGGGGGAGGTCATCAACTGGAAATACTCGGAGGCGTCCCTGGCCCAGCGGAACCTGGAGCTGATGATCGCCGCCTCCCTGGAAGCCCTCGCCCGCCCCGGTTCCCAGGAGAGCACCCCTGTTGCCGGCTGGGAGGAGGCCCTGGAAGAGATGGCCGGGGATGCCTATCTCTTCTACCGGGAACGGATCGCGGAAAACCCGGACATAATCCCCTATTTCGAGCAGGCTACGCCTGTCCTGGAGTTCGAACTGGCCAAGATCGGCTCCCGCCCGGCGCGCCGCGGAGCAACCCGCGACCTGTCGGACCTGCGGGCCATTCCGTGGGGCTTCGGCTGGATGCAGAGCCGGCACGTGATCCCGGGCTGGTTCGGGGTTGGGTATGCCCTGGAGCGCTTCGCCGCCAAAGGGGAGGAGGAAAGGGAACTCCTAGTGGCCATGATGCAGCGCTGCCCCTTCTTCTACGACCTGATCCGGAACGTGGAGCTGGCCCTCACCAAGGTGGACCTCCCCCTGGCCCGCCTCTACTCCGCCCTGGTGCCCGACGCGGCGCTCCGGGAGCGGGTCTTCGACATGGTGGTGGAGGAATACCAGCGCACCCGGCGGATGGTGCTCATTGTCACCGGACAGACCCGGCTGCTGGAAAACAGCCCGCCCCTGGCCCACTCCATCAGGCTGCGCAACCCCTATGTGGACCCCTTGAGCCTGATTCAGGTCGAGCTGCTGCGACGGAAAAGGGGTGGGGACGAAAGCGAAGAGCTGAACTACGTCCTGGCCGCCACCATCAGCGGCATAGCTGCAGGGTTGAGGAATACCGGGTAACCGGCCCCGGTTGTATCGTAGCAAGCCGCGCAGTACCGCCTCATACCTTCCCGAACTGCCGGACCTGTCTTCGTGCCACCCGGCACACACGCTCAATGCTACCCGTGAGCTGCGGATGCCGCAAACTGCGCGGCCGCACACACCTGGAACCGCTGAACGAAACTAAAAATGAAGACAAAAGGCACACTTTTGGATATGATTACACTATGAAACCAATCAATTGGAATACTGAAAAGAATATTCGCCTAAAATCGGAACGCGGCGTGTCATTTGAGGAAGTACTGGTAGCCATGTCTCATGGAGCGCTTCTCGATGTTGTTTCACACCCAAACATAGAGCAATACCCGAATCAGTGCATTTATATTGTTCGGATTCGAGGCTATGCCTACTTGGTCCCTTTCGTCGAGACAGACAAGGAGATCTTTCTGAAGACGATAATACCAAGTCGAATTGCCACTAAAAAATATCTAGTAGAGGAAATAAACCATGAAAACTAAAGAAGCAAAATACGAAGAGGATATCCTTACTTCCTTCGAAAAGGGAGAATGGCAGTCTGTGCCAAATCTCAAGGACGAGATAGCCCGTTACGCGGCAAGTGCTGCCGCTACACTTACTAAAGACAAGCGAATCAACATTCGGCTTTCTTCTCGGGATCTTGAGGATGTTCAAACACGGGCAGCAGAGGAAGGCATGCCTTATCAGACGCTGATAGCCAGTGTTTTACATAAATATGTAAGCGGAC